>CAIOXL010000115.1 GCA_903862245.1 uncultured Geobacteraceae bacterium
CGGCGGAGCACACGCCGACAACAATGTGGACATTCAGGAATTCATGATCATGCCGGCCGGTGCCGGGAGCTTCAAGGAAGCCCTCCGCATGGGCGCTGAAATTTTCCATGCTCTGAAGGGAGTTCTGAAAGGCAAAGGGTACAACACCGCCGTTGGCGATGAGGGGGGGTTTGCTCCCAACCTCAAGTCAAATGAGGAAGCTCTTGAAGTCATCATGGAAGCGATTGTCAAAGCCGGTTATAAACCGGGTGAAGATGTCCTTCTTGCTCTTGACGTCGCCTCCTCCGAGCTGTTCAAAAATGGCGTATATACCCTGGAGAACGAAGTTCAGAAGGTGAAGAGTCCTGCTGAAATGGTTGATTTCTATGAGAATCTTGTCAATAAATACCCGATCATCTCGATTGAAGACGGTATGGCGGAAAACGATTGGGACGGTTGGAAATTGCTGACTGATCGCCTTGGTAAACGGATCCAGATCGTCGGCGACGACCTGTTTGTCACTAATCCGAAAATACTGAAAGAAGGAATCCAGAAGGGGATCGCCAACTCAATCCTGATCAAGCTGAATCAGATCGGTACCCTGACCGAAACGCTGGAAGCGATCGAAATGGCGAAACGGGCCGGCTACACAACCGTTATTTCGCACCGCTCGGGTGAAACCGAAGACACCACCCTGGCCGATCTTGCCGTGGCGGTCAACTCCGGCCAGATCAAAACCGGTTCGCTCTGCCGTACCGACCGCGTTGCCAAATACAACCAACTGCTGCGCATTGAAGATGAGCTCGACAGCACCTCGCTGTTCAAAGGGCACGACGTATTCTACAATATAAAGAAATAAGGACATTTGAAGTCCATACTAAAGGCGGAGCGTGCTCCGCCTTTCTTTTTATGCAGCATGGAGGTGAACGATGAATGACAACAGTAACCTGTGGCAGCGCTATCAGAATTATCTGTGCCACTGCCCCGAAATCGGCTTGTCCCTCGATTTCAGCCGTATGAACATCGACGATGGTTTTTTTGCCGAGATGGAAACGGCAATACAGAATGCGTTTTCAGAAATGCGCAGCCTGGAAGAAGGAGCGGTCGCCAACCGGGATGAAGGACGCATGGTCGGCCACTACTGGCTGCGTAATGCATCCCTCTCCCCGACAGAAGAAATCCGGCTGGAGATTGAAAACGCACTCAAACAGATTCTGACCTTCACCTCAAAAGTTCATAAGGGGACCATCGCTGCCCCCTGTGGTGCACCGTTTAAAAACGTGCTGGTGATCGGTATCGGCGGCTCCGCATTGGGTCCGCAATTTGTCTCGGACGCCCTGGCCTCTCCCCCCGACCGGATGAAGATGTACTTTCTGGACAATACGGACCCGGACGGTATCGACAAGGTGTTTGCAGAGATTGGTGCGGCCCTGCCGCAGACACTGGCTCTGGTTATATCCAAAAGCGGCTCCACCAAGGAAACCCGCAACGGCATGCTGGAAGCCAAACTGGCCTATCAGAAAGCCGGACTGAATTTTTCTCAGCACGCCGTCGCCGTAACCGGTGCTGACAGTGAGTTGGACAGGCTGGCCACGGCAGAACACTGGCTGGAGCGCTTTCCCATGTGGGACTGGGTCGGCGGCAGAACCTCCGTCACCTCTGCGGTTGGCCTCCTGCCTGCGGCTCTCCAGGGAATCGATATCGAGTCGTTGCTTGGCGGTGCCAGAATCTGCGACATGGTCACCCGAGCGCAGGACACCATGATGAACCCCGCTGCGGTCATGGCGCTCATGTGGCACTACGCCACCAGCGGCCGGGGCACAAAAGACCTGGTCATGCTCCCCTACAAAGACCGCCTGCTCCTTTTCTCCCGCTACCTGCAGCAGCTTATCATGGAATCAATCGGCAAAGAACTGGACCGTAACGGCACCGTTGTCAATCAGGGGCTGACCGTGTACGGCAACAAAGGTTCCACCGATCAGCACGCGTACGTACAGCAGCTACGGGACGGTGTGGCAAACTTTTTTGTCACGTTTATTGAAGTATTGAAAGATCGCGAGGGGAGTTCGGAGCGCGTTGAAGATGATATAACCAGCGGGGATTTCCTGTTCGGATTTCTTCATGGTACACGGGCGGCCCTGTATGAGAGCGGCCGGGAATCCATGACCATTACCATCAAGCAGGTGAATGCACATACGGTGGGAGCGCTGATTGCGCTGTTTGAACGCACGGTTGGCCTGTACGCCAGTCTGGTCAATATAAACGCCTATCACCAGCCTGGTGTGGAAGCCGGCAAGAAAGCGGCCGGCACCGTGATTACCCTTCAGAAATCTGTTATGGATTTGCTGCACTCGGAACAGCGGAGCCTTACCGCAACAGAAATCGCCGGACTGCTCGGTAAGCCGGAACAGGCGGAGATGATTTTCTCCATCCTGCGGCACCTGGCAGCAAACCCGGACCGGGGGATAACTCAGAATAACGCCTTTACGGTTACGGATTCGACGTTTCGCTTTGACCGGTAAGGTTTAAAGATAGCCCCTCGTGTCACGTTGTGCCCCTCCCGCCCGGGAGGGGTATTTTTTTGTTTTAAACAGGGGGGCAAACAAAGAAACACGGAAATGTTATTGAATAATTGCTTCAAACAATGATGGTTAACCAATTAATTATCGGTAGTATCCGGATTGTTGTCTTTTTTAGTCCCCCTCCTGATTTAGGAGGGGCTAGGGGTGGTAGCCTTTGGTATTTTTCAATAGAGCCTTTTGCAAAAGTCTTAAAAACATTCTCCCCC
>CAIOXL010000116.1 GCA_903862245.1 uncultured Geobacteraceae bacterium
CCTCTATATGAGCCCAGTTCCGCCCGCCGGATTCTTTTTTACGGAGTGTAATTTCTACAGCGGTCCCCTTTTCGGTATACCGGGCGGCATTACGGACCAGATTTTCCAGAGCCTGCCGCAACAGCTCCCTGTTGCCGCTCAATAGTAGTGACTCACACCCTGCCGCAGAAACGCTGCGTTCATTGCTGCCAGCCTCAAAATCCACATCCTGGGCAACTTCCCGGATGAGTGACCCGATGTCCATTTCACTTTTCGTATTAATACTGTTTTCACTTTCCAGTTTCGTAAGCATGAGCAGTTGACCGATCAATTCGTTAAGGCGGTCCGACTCCTGTTCAATTCGGTCGAAAGGTGCCGAATGGGCCGCTCCGGCTGACTGGCGCGCCAGCTCAAGTGCGACGTTCAGCCGAGCCAGGGGAGATCGTAATTCATGTGATACATCACGGATCAAACGCTGGTGGGCTCCCACCAGGCTTTCGATGCGCTCCGCCATGCGATCCACATCCCGTCCCAGATCAGCAACTTCGTTTTTCCGGTGGACCAATCCCCCCCCGACACGTGCTGAGAGATCCCCGCTTGCCAGTTGCTGGGTGACCGTGCGCAGACGGCGTAGGGGCAGGATTGAAAACCTGAAAAAGCCGTACCAGACAAGAAAAGCGGCCAGTAAGGCGACGACAATATGGGAACCGAGTCCACTCAGAGCTCCCGACAGATGTTCGAAGGGAGCGTCTTGTGCGGGAGACCCCGGAACCTGTGAAGACACCGGAGCTGTTTTGTCCAGTGCGAGCCCCGCTTCCTTCCCATGTGAAACGGCTGGAATGGGGGAGGGGGTTTCGGCAATACTCACAGTGCCGGGCTGAATGTAGTTTTTCTGTACCGACTCTGCTTGCTTTACTGCAGGTTGCACCGGCGGAACATTTTGAACCGCTTTACCTTGAGCTGGCCGGGGAGGGGAGGCTTCATCCTCCCTAATCCCGTCCCGATTTGGTCTGCAGGCGAAAATATTCTCCCGGCCAGATTTACAGACTCCCTCACGGGGCCCGCGAGAAGAAACAAAGGAACAGGGGTCATCCTCTGTTTTACCGGCGCACGCTTCAATTGCTGCCCGAGGCGGAATCCGGCGAGGCTGCTGCTCCGTTACGTCAGCCGCCGGCTGGTTCACAGCGACAGCAGAGGGGGGAGGCGCTGCGGAGAGGGGTGAATAATGCACAGCTCCGTAACCAAAGATCAGTACGCTGCACAGCACCGCTTTCATCCATAACGTGCTGGTGAGAATAATCCTTTGAAAACTCATGGTATCTTTCTTTCGCTCATTCAGCTGCATATTGGTAACCGATACTGCGCACTGTCTTGATCCGCTCCGATTGATCACTCCTCAGCCCAAGTTTCTTACGCAGACTGCTCACATGGACATCAATGCTCCGATCATACGCAGAGAGATTGCGTCCCAAGGCCTGCCGCACCAGATCATCGCGGCTTACCACCTGACCCGCCTGGCGCAGCAAGGTGTCAAGAATGGCAAATTCAACTGTCGTCAAATCCACTTTCTGCCCGGAACGCAGAACGGTCCGGGTCCCCGTGACAAGTTCCACATCACCGACGATCAGCCTCCCGGTATCCCCCTGAGGGCACGCCCCTGCCTCGGCCCGGCGCAGAACCGCCCGAATCCGGGCCACGAGTTCCCGTGGGTTAAACGGTTTCGGCAGGTAGTCATCAGCGCCGATCTCCAGGCCAACGATGCGGTCAACATCTTCGCCCCTTGCCGTCAGCATGAGCACAGGAATACGGGAGACGGCGCGTATCCGCCGCAGGACTTCAAAACCGTTGATACCGGGAAGCATCACATCGAGCACCACCAGAGCCTGCTGTCCGGAAACCGCCCGTTCGACCCCCTCCACGCCATTGTGAACCGCTTCAACCAGAAAGCCTTCGGGGGTGAGATAGTCGCGAAGAAGATCGCAAAGGTCCGTGTCGTCATCAATTATCAAAATCCGGTTCATGATCCACCCTGTTTCCGCATTTACCTGAGGTTGCACCAGTATAGACAGATAATTTCTGTTTGTTTGTAAAAAAATGTAAAAATATCGGCGTCTGTCTTTACACTACTTTACCAAAGTCCCGGACATCTTGACACCACTTTACCGGGTATCAGTGTACCCTCTGTACATCGGGATAGTAACAGAGAATTTGTTCATCCGTACAACAGATGCCTCAAGAGGAGACAGCCATGAAAACAGCATTAATCGCAGCAGTTTTTGTCGGAGTTTGTGCCGTGACGGTACGTGCGGCGGAAGTAAACCCTGTATCCCCCTCCGGGATGAGCCTCCAGCAGAAGAAGAGCGAAATCCTGCTGCACATCGACCAGAGGATTGCCCTGTCGCAGGAGGAAAAAGTGTGCGTGCAGGCGGCGCAGTCACATGGTGAGTTCAGGGCGTGCCGGGATAAGTATCGCCCTGTAAAACAACATGACGGACAGCGTAATGGCAGTCCGCAGTAATAACGACGCTCAAATGGTAAGGGGGGAGTCTGCCATGAAAACAAATAGTATTAACGCAATCAAGATATTCGCAATCGTAGTCATGATGACACTGCTTGGAGGATGCGGCGGAAGCGGCTCAAACACCTCGGCAAATGCGGGAACAGAGGGCTCTATCGCCGTATCGCTGACATGGCCTCAGCAACCGCAAGCAAAAACCGCCGGAAAGACTGTTGCTGCTGCACCGGCAGGAGTTGCGACTGTTAGGATTATTGTTTCCGCTGCCGGCATGACCTCTGTGCAGAAAAGTTTTGCTGCCACCGCCGGTACAGGGACGATCAACGGAATTGCTCCGGGAACCGGCAGGACAGTCACGGCAGAAGCGCTGGATTCGAACGGCTCGATAACCCATAAGGGGGCGGCCAACAACATCACCGTTGTTGCCGGTCAGACAACTGACGCCGGTACCATCACCATGAATACCACCGGCGTCTCCATGGACATGGCTCAGACCCTTTCGGACCAGGCCCAGAACACTACTCTGGCATTTTCGGCAATGGCGATGGTGACCGGCAACCTCGGGTCACAGTCATTCTTTCCTCCGGGCAAGATTGCCGACTACACCGGTTTTCAGTATCTGCGCGACAATGACCCGGACAATATGGGGCACAATACGAGTTTCCTGACCCGCATTGCCGAAAATGTTCTCTATATTCTGAACGACGCCCAGATGGCTCAATTGGCCGCTCTGGCAAAAAGCCAGAACACCGATTTTTCCCTGTACGGCGCAAAGAGATTCCCGATTATGAATGCCTTTCGCCGCCTTATGACCGGCGACATTCCGAGCGGCACAACCGGACTGAGCCTGACTGCAGTCAAGGCAGCCTCAAAAGCGCTCTATGCCATTGACGGACAGGTCAGTTACGACCGTGCCGTACTGTATGCAAGCGTCCTCAATTCGCTCACGACTTCTCAGATAGCATATCTTGAAGCAATGAAGGGCAAAGGGTGGAGCTTCTGGCCGGACACCAGCGTTGACCCGATAAAATCGGTTGTCGAAGCCAGGAAGGCCGCACTCGGTCGTGATGTGGATATGGTGGCAATCTATTCATACGCCAGCGATCTCTTCAGCTGGTATGCCGGTTCGCTTGAAGCGGATGTCTATTTCTGCCCGGAACGCCACGGTACGTACTTCGGTTCATTCTTCATGAAGGACGCTCCGGCCATCGGTCACGAAGGGTACAGTATCAACGAACAGCTTACCGCAACGGCAGGGCGGGCACTTAGCGACAGCAGCTACGGATATGTTGATTCAACCCAGGCTGCCCTGATGTCGAGCCTTGTGGATACGCAGAGAAACAATCTGTATGCCACTACTGCTACGCTTGCCAGCGGCGTAAAGAACAATATTGTTGATATCAGGACGGCAATAGCCACAAAGCTGCGCACCCTCCTGACCACTCCTGATTCGAGTAAAACGGTGCTGGCGGATGTCCTCGCATTATCAGAAAGCTATGGCGAACTGGACGGCGAAAATAATTACAATTATGCAACGGTGATAGCCAATGTGTACAAAACTCTGACAACCGCACAGAAGGCCCACCTTATGGAACTGCGGGCATCTATCATGGCCGGAAAATATGCGGATGGCACCCCCTTTGACTTCACCTATACGGCGACTCCATACCTGTACTCAGCGGTTATCACAGATGCAACTGCTGCCGGGTATATTGGCAATACAGATTCTCTGTTCAAATAAGCAAAACCTTTGTTCGATTCCAGGGAGATAGTCATGAAAGCAGCTGTGATCGCAGTAATAGTCACAGGATTATGTGTAACGGTGTATTTGGCAGGAGAAGGTAAGGGGGGCGGCCAGAGTTTTGAGGCAAAGAAGGCTGAAGTACTGCACAGCATTGCTCAGCGGATCGCTCATAACTCAGCAGAAATGACGTGTGTACAGGCAGCAAGCTCATATGATGCGTTAGAAACATGTCGTGAAAAATTCCGAGTTGCTGTAAAAAACGACCGCGAAGCCAGAAATCAGGGATTTTAGAATCGCCACCCGAGACAGGTAACGGTCCGGAACAATAGGAGTAAAGACAACAGCCATGTCAAATACTGCCATACGCACAATGTTATTAGTAGTATCCGTATGCCTGTTCAGCGTGATGACCGGGTGCAGTTCTGGCGGATCAGGCAATCAGGTCCCCACCAGCCCGACCACCGGCAGTATTGCCGTTAAACTGGCGTGGGGCAGCGTAGCAAAGACGTCATCAAAGTCAGTTGCGTCTGTTCCGGCTGATGTTGCAACTGTCAGAATCAGTATCTCTGCTCCTGATATCTCTTCAGCAGTGCAGAAAGATTTTCCCGCTGTAAATGGCAGCGGAACAGTTGACGGTGTCCCCGCAGGTGCCGGACGGACTGTAACCGCTCTGGGTATTAACGCGAACGGGATCTTAGCCTATCGGGGAACCGCCGCAAATATCTCTGTTCAGGGGGGACAAACGACCGATGCCGGTACTATTACGATGGCGGCAGCTGCACCTGCAGTGTTTAACGGTACCGTCGTACTTGGCTCCCCAACGGCAACGTCTATTAATGCCAACATTTTCTCAGCGGACCAGGATGGCATGGTGTTCCTTACATACGGAACATCATCAGGGGTCTATGACAAGCAGACCGGAACATACGCCCTTGCCGCAGGAGAACCGCTGGTGCTCGCTGTTGATGGGCTTGCCGCCAATACGCGGTACTACTATCGTCTCAGCTTCAGGGCTTCCGGCAGCACCGACTCCACCCTGTCAGAGGAGCACATGTTTCATACGGCTCGCGCCACCGGCAGCACTTTTACCTTTACCATTCAGGCGGACTCGCACCTGGATGAAAACTCAGATCTCACCCTCTATCTCAGGGCTCTGGGAAATGTGACTGCTGATGTCCCCGACTTTCATGTTGATCTGGGCGACACCTTCATGTGCGAGAAATATTCAGCACCGTTGACGGCTTCGCTTCTTATGGCACCGGATCAAGCAACGGTAAACGCACGTTACAGATATGAACGGGCCAATTTCGGTACAGTTGCTTCATCGGCCCCTCTCTTTCTGGTGAATGGCAACCACGAGGGAGAAGCCGGCTGGTTAGCTGACGGCTCCGCCCAGAATATAGCTGTCTGGACCGCTCTCGCACGCAAGAAATATTATGAGAACCCAGTTCCGGGTAGCTTCTATAGCGGTGATTCGTCAGATGAACCCTTCATCGGCAAACGGGCCTCATGGTATTCCTGGCAGTGGGGTGATGCTCTTTTTGTGGTGCTTGATCCATTCTGGAACAGCAAGATTATGGCCAGCAGGGATCCTTGGGCTTTGACCCTTGGCGAGGCACAATACAAGTGGCTTCAGCAGACTCTTTCTGCCAGCAGCGCAAAATTCAAATTCATATTCATCCACAATCTGGTCGGTGGGCTCGATGGGCAGATGCGCGGAGGGATTGAAGCCGCTCCGTATTTTGAGTGGGGCGGCAACAACCTGGACGGGACGGTCGGATTTCTTCAGAAACGCCCCGGCTGGAGTATGTCTATTCATCAGCTGCTGGTTCGCTACCGTGCGACCGCAGTATTCCACGGGCATGACCATCTCTACGCCAAACAGGAGCTCGATGGCGTGGTGTATCAGGAAGTTCCGCAACCGAGTGCCAAAAATTTCTCAAGCGGTTCCAGTCTCGCCTTGCAATACCACTATTTATCCGGCACCATCCTGAGCAGTTCTGGGCATCTCCGGGTGACCGTCGCTCCAGCCGGGGTCACCGTCCAGTATGTGCGGGCGTGGCTCCCGGCTAACGAAACGGCACAGCGTATAAACCGGCAGGTTGATGATGTCTGGAGCGTCGTGGCGCCATAAGGAAGATTCATTTTTACGAGAGGTCTGAATGAAAACGGTTATTGCGATCTGTCTGCTGGCACTCATTACCGGATGCAGTTCCGGTGAATCAAAAAGTCAGGGGACCACCGTTTCACCAAACAGTCAGGGAAGTGGAACAATCGCAGTAATGCTGGACTGGAGTGCTGTCACAAATACTGCCTCGAAAAGAGCTGCATCTGCTCCCGCGACCGTTGCCACGGTAAGAATAGTTGTATCCGGCAGTGGAATTACTCCTCCTATACAGAAAGATTTTGCTGCCGAATTCGGGGGAGGAATCATAGGCAGTGTGCCAGCCGGAATCGGTCGGACTGTGACGGCCCAGGGGCTTAATGCGGCTGGAACGGTTACCTGTCAGGGAACATCGACAAATATTACTGTCCTGGCCGGGCAGACAACAGATGCCGGCGCGATCACTATGGCTGCCGTTCCGAATAGCCCGATCACTATCGGCTCTTTCCATGGCTCTATCGTACTTGGTTCACCGACTGACAGCTCCATCGTGGCAAATGTCTATGCCTCTGATCAAAGCGGCACTCTGTACATCGCATACGGCAGCTCGCAGGGGGTGTATGACAAACAGACCGCCTCCAGGACACTGGTTGCAGGCAGCCCTGCGGAGATTTTCCTGCACGGGCTCTCAAGTGATACCCGCTATTACTACCGGCTCTATTTTCAACCGTCTGGCGGAACCGGTTCCGACCCGACTAAGGAGTACACCTTTCATACGGCTCGCTCTTCTGGCAGTACCTTTGTCTTTTCCATTCAGGGAGATTCTCACCCGGAACGGGAAAAAAACCAATTTCACCCCGATCTGTACAAACGCACTCTCCAGACAGCTGCCGCCGATCAGCCGGATTTCTACCTGACTATCGGTGACGATTTCAGCATTGACACACTTGACCCGTCAACGGTCACCGCAGCACAGGTTACTGAGCGGTATATCCTGCAGCGATCGTATCTTGGATTGATCGGTGCATCGTCTCCTGTATTTCTTGTCAATGGCAACCACGAACAGGCTGCTCGCTACCTTCTGGACGGTACTCCGAATAATGTCGCGGTCTGGACCCAGAATGCCCGCAACAATTATTACTCGCAACCTGCCCCTGACGGCTTCTACACAGGCAACACGGAGCTGGTCCCCTTCATCGGACTGCTCCGGAACCATTTTGCCTGGACCTGGGGTGATGCCCTGTTCGTTGTCATCGACCCGTACTGGGCTTCTGCAACATGTGTTGACGCGCCCTTCAACGGCGGTGCCAAGCGTACCAACCTGTGGGATGTGACCCACGGTGATGCCCAGTATTCTTGGCTCAAAACGACTCTTGAACGGAGCAATGCCAAATATAAGTTTGTTTTCGCCCATCATGTGATGGGTACCGGTCGAGGAGGAATTGAGCTGGCTACAAAATTCGAGTGGGGTGGTCTTGGCAATAACGGAACAGGGGAGTTTTCAACAAATCGTCCCGGGTGGGCCTCACCGATCCACCAATTGATGGTGGCCAACGGTGTCTCAATATTCTTCCAGGGTCAAGACCATATATGGGCACGGCAGCAGTTGGACGGAGTCATCTATCAGACACTTCCCGAACCGGCGGATCCCTTCTACTCCCTGTACAACTCCGATGCTTTTCTCTCCGGTGACAAATTCCCGAATACAGGCTATACGAGAGTGACCGTATCACCAGCAACAGTAAAAGTTGATTACGTCCGTACCTGGCTGCCGACTGATGAAGGACCGGGGAAAATAAATGGACAAACCGAATTCAGCTATTCTGTTCCGCAGCGGTGAGTATATTTGGGGAAAAAGAGGCTTATGCGAAAACATCAAAAAAAGGCGGCCTTTCGGTCGCCTTTTTTTGATGCACTGGAACTGTAACTGCTTCGCTTACGGCTTATAAATTTTTAACAGAGCCTGCGCCATTTCAGCCGGGCTGATTGCCACACTGATACCGCACTCCTGCAGGACTGCAACTTTTTCCGCCGCTGTACCCTTGCCGCCGGAGATGATGGCGCCGGCATGTCCCATGCGCTTGCCGGGAGGGGCGGTGATACCGGCGATGTAGGCTGCTACCGGTTTGGTCATGTGCTGCTTGACGAAGTACGCTGCTTCTTCTTCGGAGCTGCCGCCGATTTCACCAATCATGATGACTGCGTCAGTGTCCTGATCCGCTTCGAACAGACGGAGAACATCCAGGTGATTGGTGCCGTTGACCGGGTCGCCGCCGATGCCGACGCAGGTGGATTGACCGAGACCGAGGCAGGTGAGCTGCCAAACCGCTTCGTAGGTGAGCGTGCCGGAGCGGGATACAACGCCGACCCGACCCGGTTTGTGGATGTAGCCCGGCATGATGCCGATCTTGCATTCACCGGGAGTGATGACGCCGGGGCAGTTGGGGCCGACCAGACGCGTTTTCTTCCCTTTCATGTACTGCTTGACCTTGACCATGTCCAGGACCGGGATGCCTTCGGTGATGCAGCAGACCAGTTCAATGCCGGCGTCGACGGCTTCCATGATGGAGTCGGCGGCGAATGGTGGCGGGACGTAGATGACCGAGGCGGTGGCGCCGGTCTGTTTTATGGCGTCGATAACGGTGTCAAAAACGGGAAAGCCGTCAATTGATGTGCCCCCTTTGCCCGGTGTTACGCCGCCGACCATCTGGGTGCCGTAGTCACGGGCTCCCTGGGCATGAAAGAGGCCGGTGGCACCGGTAATCCCCTGGGTGATGACTTTGGTGTTTTTATTGATCAGGATACTCATTTGCTCGCTCCTTTCACAGCCTGGACAATTTTTTGAGCTGCGTCGGCCATGCCGTCAGCGGATACGATGTTAAGACCGCTTTCGGCAAGGATCTCTTTGCCCCGGGCCACGTTGGTTCCTTCCAAACGGACGACCAGCGGTACTTCCAGTTTTACCTGCTTGGCGGCCTCCACAACTCCGGCGGCGATGATGTCGCATTTCATGATGCCGCCGAAGATGTTGACCAGGATCCCGGCAACTTTTTTGTCGGTGAGGATGATCTTGAAGGCTTCGGTGACGCGCTCGATGGTGGCACCGCCGCCGACGTCCAGGAAGTTGGCAGGATCGCCGCTGTAATGCTTGATGATGTCCATGGTGGCCATGGCCAGACCGGCTCCGTTGACCAGACAGCCGATGTTGCCGGAAAGGGATACGTAGGAGAGTTCGTGCTGGGATGCTTCTACTTCGTTCGGGTCTTCTTCGTCGTAATCGCGCATGTCGCCGATTTTGTGGTGGCGGAAGATGGCGTTGTCATCGAAGCCGAATTTGGCGTCCAGCGCCAGAAGGTTCTCTTCTTTGGTGATGACCAGCGGGTTGATTTCCAGCATGGAACAGTCGCAGGCGATAAAGGTTTCATACAGCCCCTGCAATACTCCCACCGCTTTGTTGATCAGCTTGCCGCTCATGCCGAGGCTGAAGGCGATTTTGCGGCACTGGAAGGGGGTCAGCCCGACCAGGGGGTCGATGGTTTCGGTGAAGATTTTTTCGGGGGTTTTTGCGGCAACTTCTTCAATGTCCATTCCCCCCTCGGTAGAGGCCATAACCGTAACCTTTGAAGTGGCGCGGTCAACGAGCAGGCTGACGTACAACTCCTTGTCAATGTTGCAGCCGTTTTCCACGAGTACCCGTGTCACCAGCTTGCCTTCTATGCCGGTCTGGTGGGTGCGCAGGGTCATGCCGAGCATTTCCCGGGACACGCTTCGTACTTCATCGGCGGTGCGGGCCAACTTGACCCCCCCCCCTTGCCGCGGCCGCCGGCGTGGATCTGGGCCTTGACTACCCAGGGCCCTTCGCCCAGGCGCTTGGCCCACTCGCGGGCGCTGGCGCTGTTGTAGCAGACGTGACCGTCAGGTACCGGTACGCCGAATTTTCGAAGAATCGCTTTCGCCTGGTACTCATGGATGTTCATGAAATGGCTCCTGTTCTGTATTTGTGTTGTACCGCTCTGGTCATCTTCATTGATGTGTGCAGAAAAGTTGAGGTATATTCGGTCAGTAACTGACATGGTTTTGTATTATGGTAATACCAGTTAGTACTTTGGATGTTCATTGTCAACTATTTTATTTAAATGAAAACGCGTGGCTGATTCAGACCCCGGTATTTTTTCATTTATCAAAATGAAATAATCAAAGCGACCAGACATCAGACATTTAACAAAAGCTATGATCACAGTTAATAATGAACGGTGAAACAGAAAGTTTCACTACGAGTAAAATATATAACGTGTCCGGTTGTGACAGTAAAACTATACCTTTCTGTTTTTGGTTGAAATAACAGCAAACTACGGTATGCTTTGCCCATGATAAAAACAACGACCCTACATAACGGCGTCCGCATTGTGACACAGAATATCGGTTACATGCATACCGTAACGACTGGCATCTGGGTTGCCAACGGCACCCGTTCTGAAGCACCTGAAGACAATGGAGTGGCGCATTTTATTGAACATATGCTTTTCAAGGGCACGGAGAGGCGCAACGCACAGCAGATCACCCGCGAAATTGATTCCATGGGCGGCATTCTTAACGCTTTTACCGGTCATGAGTATGTTTGTTACTATGCCAAAGTTCTGGCTAAATTCCTCCCCCGTGCTGCCGATCTTCTGGCCGATATCTTCCTGAATTCCACGTTTCCTCCCGAAGAGATTGAGCGGGAACGAAAAGTTGTTCTTCAGGAAATCAAGATGCGTGATGATTCGCCCGAAGAATGTATTCATGATCAATTTCACCAAAACTTCTGGCAGGGACAAATGCTCGGCATGCCGGTTCTTGGGAGTGAGGAAACGATCGGCGGTTTGTCACGCACGGCGATTCTCTCCCATAAAAGCAGTCGGTACCGTCCGCAGGACATAATTATAGCTGCGGCCGGCAATGTGAACCACGACGAACTGGTTGCGCTGCTGGCGCCGCTGTTTTCCGAGATTTCCTCACCATGGCAGCCGCTGGTGAATGACCGGTTCCCGCTTCCGGAGAAAAAAATATGTACTACGGTGCGGGAGATGGAGCAGACGCTTGTCTGCCTCGGTACCCGTTCGCTTCGTTATGATCATGAGGATCGCTATGCGCTGTTTCTGCTGACGACGATACTGGGCGGGGGAATGAGTTCGCGGCTGTTTCAGGAGATTCGTGAAAAGAAGGGCCTTGCCTATTCCGTCTATTCCTACATTGTACCCCATGCCGATTCAGGGGCTCTGGTTACATATGCAGGAACTGAAAAGGATCACTGCCGTGAAGTGATCGATATTGCGCAGCGCGAAATGACCCGGTTTGTCGCTGAACCGGTACCGCAGGACGAACTTGATGCTGCGCGGGAGCAGTTGAAGGGTAAAACGCTCATGTCGCTTGAAAGCAGCGACAGTCTCATGACCCGACTGGCAAAAAATGAAATATACCTTCAAAAACAGCAGCCAATCGATGATGTCCTCGCTCATTATGACGCGGTACACAGTGAAGATCTGCAAAGGGTTTCCCGGGAGTTGTTCAGAAGTGAATTTCTCCATCTTGAAGTAATGGGCCCTGTCGCAGGCATGGAGCTGTCTGCCGGGATTCTTGGTGTATAGACACCTTCACTCTTCCCCGTTTTTTTGTTCAATGTCCTCATGATTTACTGAAATCCTGCTTGACCGGTCACCATTATAAATGGTAGTGTGCCGTAACAACAGAAACCCCTTTTAAATTAGTCCGAGAGACTAACAAAGGTGACACAATGGTTACACTGAATTCATATTAGCAGGGTCTTGCCGCATGGTGCGGGGAGGCCTTTTTTTATGCCCAGGAGGTTGCCGATGACAACTGAAAAGACAGTATTGATGGATGGAGCAGGAATCAAACGGGCTCTGACTCGCATTGCTCACGAGATTCTTGAGCGGAATAAGGGCGTTGCCGATATCATACTGATCGGTATCCGTTCGGGCGGTGTCTTTCTTGCCGAAGGAATTGCCCAGCAGATCAGCGTCATCGAAGGGGGAGCTGTCCCGGTGGGAGCGGTTGACATCACCCTGTACCGCGATGACTGTTCCGGTACTCTGCCGCACCACCCGGTCGGCATGACCGATATTCCGTTTTCACTTGAAGCAAAGAAAGTTGTCCTTGTTGATGATGTCCTGTACACCGGGCGCACCATCCGGGCCGCCATGGATGCCCTGATGGATTTCGGCCGTCCGCAGTCTATTCAGCTGGCGGTTCTGATCGACCGTGGTCATCGGGAGCTGCCGATCCGTGCGGATTTTGTCGGGCGCAACGTGCCAACCAGTCTGAAAGAGAACGTACAGGTCGTTTTTGACGTAGCTAACCAGCCGATTGAAGTAGTACTCGAAAAATAGGGGGGAGACAGGAATGGCCGAATTCAAGCACAAGCACATTATTGCCCTGCGGGATCTGTCCAAAGCTGATATCGAACTGTTGATTTCGACTGCTGAAAGCATGCGGGAGATTAACAGCCGGGATATCAAGAAGGTTCCGACACTGCGCGGCAAGACGATCATCAACCTCTTTTATGAGGCATCGACCCGCACCCGCACGTCCTTCGAAATTGCCGGCAAACGGCTTTCCGCCGATACCGTCAATATCGCGCCGTCAAACAGTTCAGCCACCAAAGGGGAAACCCTGGCCGATACCGCTTTGAATCTGCTGGCTATGAAACCGGACATTATCGTCATGCGGCATGCCGTTTCAGGGGCCCACTACTTCCTGGCAAACAAGGTAAACTGCTCTATTATCAATGCCGGAGACGGCGCACACGAGCACCCGTCCCAGGGGTTGCTGGACATGCTTACCATGAAGGACCATTTCGGGCGTCTGGATGGCCTTAAGGTGGCGATCGTCGGAGACATAACCCACAGCCGCGTTGCCCGATCCAATATTCAGGGATTAACCAAGCTCGGCTCTTCCGTGTATCTGGCTGGTCCGCCGACCATGGTCCCCCCCGGCATAGAAAAAACGGGGAATGTTACGGTCTGTTCAACAATGAATGAGGCTCTGCAGGATGCAGATGTGGTCATGATGCTGCGTATTCAGCAGGAACGCCAGGGCAAAACTCTCATGCCGAATGCCCGTGAATATGCCCGCTATTTCGGTCTTAATCCGAATAATGTCAAGCTGGCCAAACCGAACGCAATGGTTATGCATCCCGGCCCGATTAACCGCGGGGTGGAGATGTCCTCCAGCGTGGTCGACGGGGATCAGTCCTGGATTCTGAAACAGGTGGAAAACGGTGTGGCGGTGCGGATGTCGATGTTGTACCACGTCTGTGGTGTGGATTCGGTTGAATAACATGGCAGGATGGGGCGGGCAGTAGCAACTTAACTCAATACACAGGGGTGGCTCTATGAATCTATTGATAAAAAACGGCCGGGTAATTGACCCGAGCCAGAACATTGACGACACACTGGATGTCCTGGTGGAAAACGGTCTTGTCAAGAAAATCGGTGCGGGACTGACAGCACCGGCCGGCACCGAAACCATTGATGCCACCGGCACGTATGTGGTTCCGGGACTGATCGATATGCACGTGCATTTGCGTGATCCGGGGCTGGAGTATAAAGAGGATATTGTTTCCGGTACCAAAGCTGCTGTTGCCGGCGGCTTCACCTCGATCTGCTGCATGCCGAATACCAAGCCGGTTATCGACAACAAAGCGATTGCCAGCTACATCATCAACAAGGCAAAAGCTGAAGGTTTCTGTAATGTCTTTCCGGTCGGATCCATAACCTACGGGCTGTCCGGCGACCGGATGTCCGAAATGGGTGAACTGAAGGAATCGGGTTGTGTTGCCGTATCCGATGACGGGAAACCTGTCCATAACAGTGAACTGATGATGCGCGCTCTGCAGTATGCTGCCGGCGTCGGCATCATGGTTATTTCCCATGCCGAGGAGCTGGAACTGGTGGGCGAAGGGGTCATGAACGAAGGGTTTGTTTCAACGGAGCTGGGCCTGAAAGGGATTCCGCGGGTCGCGGAAGATATTGCCACATCCCGCGAGACTCTGCTGGCTGAGTATACGGGTACTTCAATCCATATCGCCCATGTTTCCACCAAAGGGGCGGTGCAGATTATCCGTGAAGCGAAAGCGCGCGGCGTTAAGGTAACGTGTGAAACGGCGCCTCACTACTTCAGTCTGACCGATAATGCTGTTCGCGGGTACAATACCAACGCCAAGATGAATCCGCCGCTGCGGGAGTCCGGAGACATTGCCGCCATTAAAGAGGGGCTGAGGGACGGTACTATTGACGCCATCGCCACAGACCACGCGCCGCACCATCAGGATGAAAAAGATGTTGAATTCAATGTGGCCATGAATGGCATTATCGGCCTGGAAACATCCCTGCCGTTATCACTCTCCCTTGTGGCGGAAGGTGTTGTTACACTTAATCAGCTGATTGAACAGATGTCTCTTAAGCCTTCATCTATTCTCAACTTAAATCGCGGAACTCTAGTTATTGGCTCGGTTGCTGATATCACCCTGATTGATCCAAAACTTGAGTGGGTTGTCCAGGCGGACAAGTTGGCCAGTAAATCCAAAAATTCACCCTGGCTCGGTAAAAAGATGACCGGTGGTGCAGCGGCGACAATTGTGGCCGGTACAGTGGTATACAAACGATAAAACAGAATTCAGGAGTTACGGAACTATGAAAGCGATTCTTGCCCTTGCCGACGGGCGCATTTTTGAGGGGAAATCATTCGGCGCACCGGGAGTGGCCACCGGAGAAGTCGTATTCAACACGGCCATGTCCGGCTATCAGGAGGTTCTGACGGACCCCTCCTACAAAGGGCAGATGGTCACCATGACCTATCCGCAGATCGGCAATACCGGCATTAATCCTGAGGATATTGAAAGTCGCGGTCTGTTCCTGTCAGGCTTTATTGTTAAAGAATATCTGGAGTGCTATTCAAACTGGCGTGCCACCATGAGCCTTTCCTCCTATTTGATGGAGAACGGTGTGGTTGGCATTCAGGCGATCGACACCCGCGCCTTGACCCGCCATTTGCGTGACAAGGGGGCACAGAACGGCATCATCTCAACCGTTGATCTGGATCACGCCAGTCTTGTCGCCAGAGCCAGGGCTGTTCCGAGTATGACGGGGCTTGACCTGGCTACCGGTGTCAGCTGCCAAAAACCGTACCATTGGACTGAAGGAGTATGGAATCTGTCGGGCGGCTATCCTCAGGTGGACCCAGCAAGCCTGAAGTATAAGGTTGTGGCCTACGATTTCGGCATAAAGTACAACATCCTGCGCTGCCTGATTGATTCCGGTTGTGATGTAACGGTCGTTCCCGCTCATTGTACGGCTGAAGAGGCGTTGTCCATGAATCCGGACGGCATCTTTCTCAGTAACGGTCCGGGCGATCCGGAGCCGTTGGTCGGAGTACAGGCAGAGATCAGAAAACTGATCGGTAAAAAACCGATCTTCGGCATCTGTCTGGGGCATCAACTCCTGGGACTTGCACTTGGGGGTACGACGGTCAAGCTGCCGTTCGGCAACCACGGCTCCAACCTTCCGGTGATGGATATGTCCACTCGAAAAGTTGAAATCACCTCGCAAAATCATGGTTTCGCGGTAGATCTCGGATCACTGGGGAGTTCTGCCTGTCTGGGGCATGAAAATCTGAATGACCAGACCGTCGAGGGAATCCGGCACTGCACTCTGCCGATATTTTCCGTTCAGCACCACCCGGAAGCTTCGCCGGGGCCCCATGATTCACAGTATCTGTTCGGCCGGTTTGTTGAACTGATGGAACAGCATAAAGCGTAGCTTCAGCCATGAAATACTCTGTTCTTTACCAATCAGGCGAATTGCTGAACCGCATTCGCACAGCATACGGCAGACTTGCGGCGTGCGACCTTTGCCCGCACAACTGCGGTGTTGACCGCATACGGGGTGAACGGGGCGTCTGCGGGGCAGGGGTGCTGCCGAAGATCGCTTCAGCCACTCTGCACCGGGGTGAAGAACCGCCGATTTCCGGGGCGAAAGGCTCCGGAACCGTTTTTCTTTCCGGCTGTTCTCTCAAGTGTGCTTTTTGTCAGAATTTTCCTATCAGCCAGCTGTGCAATGGTGAAGAGATTACGACCAGAGAGCTGGCTGCCCGTCTCCTCAGACTTCAGCGTCTGGGTGCCCATAACATCAACTTTGTCACCCCGACCCACTACATGCCGCAGATTCTGGCGGCGGTATGGCTGGCGATCCCTCAAGGGTTCAGCCTGCCGATTGTCTGGAACACCAGCGGATTCGAGAAGATTGATGCGCTTCAGCTTCTGGAGGGCATAGTTTCTATCTATCTGCCGGATATGAAATACGCTGATGATGCTCCCGCGACGGCACTTTCAGCAGCTCCGGATTACTGCCGGATTAATCGCATGGCAGTGACTGAAATGCTCCGGCAGGTCGGTCAGCTTCGGGTGGACGATGAAGGTATTGCATCAAGCGGTTTGATTATTCGACACCTTGTCTTGCCGGAGGGAAAATCAGGCTCTTTGATAACGCTCCCCTGGATAGCAGAGAATCTCGGGACTGAAACGCACATAGCCTTGATGAGCCAGTACTTTCCTGCCCACAGGGCGTTTGAAACAGTGGAGTTGAACCGTCCCGTACGTCACGAAGAATATGACGAAGCTGTCGAAGCACTTGAAGGGGCGGGACTCGATAACGGCTGGGTTCAGGAACTTGACGAAGAACGCGGGGCGGTATGATCTGTTTGAATAATCTCTGAGCCCGGTTTTGCCAGGCTGGAGCCTGTATATTATTTTTGATAATCACATGAAGGAGTACGTCTACATGCCGAAAAGAACAGACATAAAGAAAATACTTATCATCGGGGCCGGTCCAATTGTCATCGGTCAGGCCTGCGAATTTGATTATTCCGGTACTCAGGCCTGCAAATCATTGAAGGAAGAGGGATATGAGGTTGTCCTGCTGAACAGTAATCCGGCCACTATCATGACCGATCCGGATTTTGCGGACCGGACCTACATCGAGCCGGTAACTCCGGAAATTCTCGCCAAAATCATCGAGAAGGAACGCCCTGATGCGCTGCTGCCGACGCTGGGCGGTCAGACGGCTCTGAATACTGCAGTGGCCGTTGCTGAAATGGGCATCCTGGAAAAATACGGCGTGGAACTGATTGGAGCCAAACTCCCGGCTATCAAGAAAGCCGAGGATCGCACACTGTTCAAGGCAGCAATGGAGAAAATCGGTCTGGCAGTGCCCAATTCCGGATTAGCCCATAACTACACTGAGGCCATGGAGGTTATAAAGAAAATCGGCTTCCCGGCTATTATCAGGCCGTCATTTACCCTCGGAGGGAGCGGAGGGGGTATCGCCTACAACCTCGAAGAGTATGAAAAAATGGCTCTGGGGGGAATCGATGCGTCGCCTACCGATGAAATTCTGATTGAGGAATCGGTTATCGGCTGGAAGGAGTACGAGCTGGAGGTTATGCGCGATACGGCTGATAACGTTGTCATTATCTGCTCAATTGAAAACTTCGATCCCATGGGTGTCCATACCGGCGACTCCATTACCATTGCTCCTGCCCAGACTCTGACCGACAAGGAATACCAGATTCTTCGCGATGCTTCTCTGAAGATCATCCGCGAAATCGGTGTTGATACCGGCGGGTCCAATATCCAGTTCGGTATTAACCCGCACGATGGTCGCCTGGTGGTGATTGAGATGAATCCCCGAGTGTCACGTTCATCGGCGCTGGCTTCCAAAGCGACCGGCTTTCCGATCGCTAAAATTGCGGCGAAACTGGCGGTTGGATATACGCTGGACGAGGTCACAAACGATATTACCCGCGAAACACCGGCGTGCTTCGAGCCGAGCATTGACTATGTGGTTACAAAAATCCCCCGTTTTACGTTTGAAAAGTTTCCGGCCGCCGATGCGACATTGACGACTCAGATGAAATCGGTCGGTGAGGTCATGTCCATCGGTCGAACCTTCAAGGAATCATTTCAGAAGGCGATCAGATCTCTTGAAATCGGCGTGAGCGGTTTTGACTCCCGGTTATTTGAACTGGGCAGCGAAACCAGAGGTGCTTTGACTGGCAAGGAGCAGCAGTTGCTGTTGGAAAAACTCCGTGTGCCGAATGCCGACCGGCTCTGGTATGTTGCTGATGCTCTCCGAAGCGGGATGAGTGTTACGGAAATTCATACACATACCGCCATCGATCCCTGGTTCCTGCACAATATTCGCCAGATTATTGAGAAAGAAGATGAGTTGAAGCGTCTTACTCTCGGGGAAGTCACCAGTGCTGTGATGCGTGATGCAAAACAGTACGGATTTTCCGATAAATTTCTGTCAAAACTCTGGAAAACAAACGAAGACAGTGTGCGGGAGCTGCGCTGGTCCCAGGGGGTCCGACCGGTTTATAAACGTGTCGATACCTGCGCTGCCGAGTTTGTTGCCTACACACCGTACATGTATTCAACGTATGAGGATGAGTGCGAGGCTGATCCGACTGACCGGAAGAAAATCATGATTTTGGGTGGTGGTCCCAACCGGATCGGGCAGGGGATTGAGTTCGATTACTGCTGTGTACATGGCGCTTTTGCCCTGGCTGAGGACGGCTATGAGACGATTATGGTCAACTGCAACCCGGAAACGGTTTCCACCGACTATGACACCTCTGATCGCCTCTATTTTGAGCCGCTGACCCTGGAAGATGTCCTGGAAATCGTGGCCAAGGAGAAGCCGGTCGGCGTTATCGTTCAGTTCGGCGGGCAGACCCCGCTCAAGCTGGCGGTCGCTTTAGAAAATGCCGGGGTGCCGATTATCGGCACGTCACCTGATGCTATCGACCGCGCAGAGGATCGTGAACGGTTTCAGGAAATGCTCCATAAATTAGGTCTCCTCCAGCCGGAAAACGGAACAGCGCGCTCATTTGAGGAAGCTGAAAAAGTAGTGGATCGGATTGGCTATCCGGTTGTGGTTCGTCCATCATATGTACTTGGCGGTCGTGCCATGGAAATTGTGTATGATCAGGAAAACCTGCAGCGGTACATGAAAACAGCAGTACTGGTGTCTCCGGAACATCCGATTCTGATTGACAGTTTTCTCGACGAAGCGATCGAAATCGATGTGGATGCGCTCTGTGACGGTACCGATGTCGTCATTGGCGGAATTATGGAACACATTGAGGAAGCGGGTATTCACTCCGGAGATTCGGCCTGCAGCCTGCCGCCGTATTCCATAAGCCAGGAGATTGTTGCCGAGATCCGGCGGCAGACCGTTCTGATGGCGCTTGAGCTGAATGTAAAGGGTTTGATGAACGTGCAGTATGCCGTTAAGGGCAGCGTTGTCTATATCCTTGAAGTGAATCCCCGTGCCTCACGCACATCTCCGTTTGTCTCCAAGGCAACCGGCCGGCCGCTTGCAAAAATAGCGGCACGGGTGATGGCTGGGAAAACCCTCAAGGAGTTGGGAGTTGTCAGCGATATCATTCCGAAGCACATTTCGGTCAAAGAAGCGGTATTCCCGTTTGTCAAATTTCCGGGGGTTGATACTCTGCTGGGACCTGAAATGAAATCGACGGGAGAGGTGATGGGAATTGGCGAGACGTTCGCCGAAGCGTTTGCCAAATCACAGATGGGGGCAAATGTAAAACTGCCGCTTTCGGGAAATGTCTTTATCAGCGTGCGGGATGCAGACAAGAAACATGTTGTCAGCGCTGCTGAAAAACTGTATAAAGCCGGATTCGGTATTCTGGCCACCGGTGGAACGGCCCAATTTTTAAAAGAAAAGGGCATCCCGGTCCGGCGCGTTAATAAAGTGCTGGAGGGACGGCCGCATATTGTTGACGCAATCAAGAACGGTGAAGTGCAACTGGTGCTTAACACAACTCAGGGTGCGCAGGCGGTAGCCGATTCATTTTCAATCAGGCGCGAGTCATTGATGCATGGCCTTGCCTATTATACAACCGTTGCCGGTGCAAAAGCCGTTGCCGACAGTATCGTCCTGTTAATAAATCAGGAACTTGGTGTCAAACCGATTCAGGACTACTTATAACCGATTTTCACACAGGAGCAGACAACTAGATGTCCCATTCCATACCGTTAACAAAAGAGAGTTTTGATTCCCTTCAGGATGAGTTGAAACGCCTGATTCGAGAAGAGCGGCCAAAAGTAATCCAGGATATTGCAGAAGCCCGTGATCATGGTGATCTCTCTGAAAATGCCGAATACGATGCGGCTAAAAACCGTCAGGGTTTCATTGAGGGGCGTATTCAGGAAATCAATGGCAAACTGGCTCGTGCCCATGTTGTTGACCTTTCCGGGTTAAAGCCGGATAAGGTTGTTTTCGGCTGTACCGTAACTGTTTTCGACACGGCTTCAGAAGATGAAGTTACTTACAAAATCGTAGGCGAGGATGAGGCTGATATCAAATTAGGAAAGATATCCTGCACGTCGCCGGTTGGCAAGGCGCTGATCGGACACAAACTTGACGATTCAGTCAGAGTAACGGTACCGTCAGGTACCAAGGAATACGAAATTATTGATATCAAGTACGACTAAACTATCTCACATAGAAGGAGTATCACATGGCGTTAGTAACAAAAGACATGACATTTTTCGAGCTTATGCGTACCTATCCCGAGTCGGTTAAAGTTCTGCAGAAACATCATCTGGGATGCGTCGGGTGCATGGGGGCTCAGAACGAAAGCCTTGAGCAGGGTGCGCGGGCACACGGCCTTGATATTGACACCTTGCTGAATGATTTGAATGCAGTTATCGGGTAACACAATCCTGCGTAAGCTCATATATTTTCAGTTTCACCACAGCGGAAAAAGCAAAATTATCTTGACTTGTTAGACCTGTTCGGGGTATTAAAACCCTCCTCACATGGTGGCTATGGTGAAGCGGTTAACACATACGACTGTGACTCGTACATACGAGGGTTCAAATCCCTCTAGCCACCCCAAATAATTCAAAAGCCATGTCAATTGACATGGCTTTTTTTGTGCGTTTACGTTTCGAGCTTATGTTTCACCCGACGTCACTATATTCGCGTACCCGAAATTCAGCCCCCAATGAGTGAGCCAGGCTGCGACATGCTTCGATATCAACCCCCGGGACGGTGACCGCACTGGCAATAACCTGGGGAATGTGTTCCGTCGCGGCCTGAATGAAGGAGCAGACACTGCTGAAGCCGGCATCACCAAAAGGGGTATTACAGAGACGGCCGTATGTTTCAGCATCCGGTGCATTAAGGCTGACCGAGACACAATCAACCAGACCTGCCAGCTCCGGCAGTATATTGCGGCCGAATACCTGATTCGCCTGACCATCGGTATTGATACGAATGCTTAAACCTCGTTTCTTCAGCTCAGCAGCCACCTGCTTTACCAGGTCCAGCCGGAGCAGCGGTTCTCCAAAGCCGCAAAACACCACCTCGTCAATTCCCTCCGGATGGCCGATTGCAGCCATTACCTCAGCATGCATCGGTTCGCTGTTCAGCATCAGATTATGGCCTTTGACCGTGAAATCATCAAATTTCGGGCAGAAGGTGCAGCGGTTTGAACAGCGATTGGTGATATTGAGATACAGGGAGTTTCGAATCCGGTACGCTATTTTTGCCGATTGATCCCAGAGCGTTATGCCGAACAGCTCGCTGGCATTCTTTGTCGTGATACGGGCGACGTCTGCCAGCGTCAATCCTTTTACTTCAGCAAGTTTCTCGGCGGTCAGACGTACATGGGCAGGCTCATTGCGACGGCCGCGATGCGGGACAGGGGTCAGGTAGGGGCAATCTGTTTCCACCAGCATACGATCGATACTGACCATGCGCACGACATCCAGTAATTGCTGGTTGGCGGGGTAGGTGACAGTTCCCGGGATTGAAATATAAAAGCCAAGCGCTGCTGCCTCTGCAGCCTGTGCTGCATCACCCGAAAAACAGTGTAGAACTCCCGTTCGCACCTGCTCTTCGCGCAGGATAGTCATGACCCGGTCATGTGCGTCACGATCATGCACGATCACCGGTTTGCCCATGTCAGCCGCAAGCTGCAGGAAACGACGAAAAACTAGTTCCTGCTGGTCCCGCGGCGAGCGGTCTCGATAAAAATCGAGTCCGATTTCGCCAATGGCAACGACTTTCTTACTGGCATCCGCCAAGGACCGGATAATGTTGTAGCAGGCTTCAGTAACCCGGCCGGCGTCGTGAGGATGTACGCCGACAGCAGCATAGAGCTGAGGATGCTTTTCGGCAAGTTCCACTGATTCACGACTCGATTCTATGTCGGTACCAACCACCACAATTGCTGACACTCCGGCATCTTCAGCCCGCTTCAGCATACTGTCAAAATCACCGGCGTAGTCCCGGTAGTAGATATGGGCGTGGGAGTCGATCAGGACCGGCTTTTGCTGAGACATGGTCATCCCTTCAATTCTTCTTTAAGACCTTCAATAACCGCTTTGACCTCGGCAATCATGTCGCATGCCTGGGGTGATTTCTCATACTTCAGGTAGCTCTCAAAATACGCTATGGCATCGGATGTACGATCCTGATCCATACAGATGCCGCCAAGTGTCAGGTAAGCCATGCTGTAGGCGGGATCAAGGCGTACCGCCTCAAGGCAGGCATCTTCAGCTTCTTCAAGTTCTTCGAGGTCATAGTACAGTTCGCCAAGATTAAAATGTGCGGCAGGATCCTCCGGGTCCACTTCCACCCCTTTGGTGAATGCGGCGATGGCACCATCCACATCTCCCTGACCGTAAAGCGCGTCCCCCAGTGCGTTGAGCGCGAAAACGTTATCCGGCTCAAGTTCAAGCGCCTGCCGGAAAGCAGAAACAGCTTCATCAGTACGGTCCTGGGTGTTGTACACCAGGCCGATACTTACAAGTGCATCAGCATCCTTCGGGTCGATCTCCAATACTTTTTTGTAGCAGGCAAGAGATTCTCTATGATCACCCGCCTCAAGGAGCATATCTCCCAGAGTTGTCAAAGCGTCGGCGTCTTCAGGTGAGAGCTTGAGCCCTTCACGATACCGGGCAATGGCATCTTCCAGGCGCCCGTCTTCAGCCAAGGCATCGCCGAGATAGAACCAGCTGTCCGGAAGATGTTTATTGTTTTGCCAGTACCCCTCGAGGACATCAACAGCCTGCTTGACTGCTCCTTGATCGATCAGGTCAAGCCCCTTTTGTATCACGGCGTTCATTTCTGTAGTACTCATGTATCACTTCC
>CAIOXL010000117.1 GCA_903862245.1 uncultured Geobacteraceae bacterium
AATTCGTAAGTACTTTTAACTTCCCGTAAATATGCAATAAAATATTTCCAGTCTTGAATACAGTCGGGAAGTTTGCAATTTTGGCATGCTAGATGAAAGTACCGGCCTACTCATATAATTATAAGTAGCCGGAGGGTTTTATGCATTGTCCACGTTGCAAAGGACGCATGTTCTCAGAGACGTATTACGATTTTGTCCGTTCTTTCGATGCATGGAAGTGTACATGCTGCGGAGAACTTTTAGATCCCACCATTCTTGCCAATCGGGCGAGGAACAATAACACTCATCTTGGGTAGTCAAATCGGCATTCATCGCCCGTACAGCACGAGGGGACCTGGTAACAGGGCCCCTTTTTGTTTGACACAGCATCTCTGACAGGTTAATGAACAGCTCCACCAATATTCTCAAGAGACGTAAGGAGTTATCCGGATGAGGAATGACGGTCGCAGCGCTTCAGTATTACGCCCGATAAAAATAACGCGCAATTTTACCAAGCATGCCGAAGGATCTGTGCTGATCGAGTTTGGTGACACCAAGGTTCTGTGCACGGCTTCGGTTGAGGAATCGGTTCCGCCTTTTCTGAGAGGGAAGGGGACCGGCTGGGTGACCGCAGAGTATGCCATGCTGCCCCGCGCTACGCATACCCGTTCTCCCCGTGAGGCGGCAAAAGGAAAGCAGACCGGACGGACACTGGAAATTCAGCGACTGATCGGTCGTTCGCTCCGGGCGGTAACGGATCTTGGCAAGCTTGGTGAACGTTCTGTGTATATCGATTGTGATGTGTTACAGGCTGATGGCGGAACACGTACCGCGTCGATTACCGGTGCGTATGTTGCCCTTGTTG
The DNA here is from genome assembly GCA_903862245.1 of uncultured Geobacteraceae bacterium. Classification (GTDB taxonomy): domain Bacteria; phylum Desulfobacterota; class Desulfuromonadia; order Geobacterales; family Pseudopelobacteraceae; genus JACRCG01. The sequence goes on from CAIOXL010000117.1 coordinate 845, forward strand.
ATGCTTTGACGACCTTGAAGACGCGGGGACTTCTGACGGAGATTCCGGTAAAGGAAGCGGTTGCGGCGGTCAGTGTCGGCATTGTGGGGGGGGAAGCACTGCTGGACCTGAATTATGTTGAGGATTCGGCTGCCGAGGTTGATATGAATTTTGTCATTACCTCAAGCCTTCGTTTTGTCGAAGTACAGGGAACGGCGGAGGCCGAACCGTTTACCACTGCCGAGATGGATGCCATGCGTGATCTCGCTCTTCAAGGAGTACAGCAGCTTTTCACCTTTCAGCAGGCGGCGCTTGCGCCATGAAGGAGTTGATTGTTGCGACCCGTAACAGGGGAAAAATCCATGAGATTACGGCGTTATTGGCCGGTCTCGTTGATCAGGTCAGCAGCGCTGCCGATTTCGCTGATTTTCCTGAGACCATTGAGGATGGAGTTACTTTTGAGGACAATGCCCTGAAAAAAGCGCGTGAGGCGGCCAGGTTTACCGGTCTTCCGGCGTTGGCGGATGATTCCGGGCTGGCGGTCGATGCTCTTGACGGCTGCCCAGGGGTCTTTTCCGCCCGCTTTGCCGGCGAACATGCCGGTGATGCCGCTAACAACGCCCTGTTGTTGGAAAAGTGCCACAACATTCCCGAAGGCCAGCGGCAGGCGGCGTTTGTCTGTGTGGTGGCGTTTGTCACGCCGGATGGTGAGGAACAATTGTTTACCGGCAGGATTTCCGGTCAGATTCTTTCCTCAGCACGTGGGGAGGGGGGCTTTGGTTATGATCCTCTTTTTCTGGTTGATGGTTTTGATCGTAGTATGGCCGAGTTGACACTTGCAGAGAAAAACGGGGTGAGTCATCGTGCCCAGGCCATTGGCAAATTTTTGGAGTACCTGCGCGCAACAGAATTGGTGAAAAATGTCGTATAAAAAGGAAATGAGCGCAGTGACGATTCATAAAAAAGAGGAAGCTCAAGACAGAAAAGCGGGGCGTGCTCCAGCGCGAAAGCCGGTTGTGACCGGTGCGGTTGATAAACCGTTTGTGCAGCTGACTCGAAAAAGTGTCCTGGAGGTACGCATAGCCGCCCTGGATGAAGACGGGTACGGGACAGCCCGCAGTGAAGAGGGCATGACGCTGCGGGTCGGCGGTGCCTTGCCGGGGGATACGGTGCTGGCCGGTATAGACCACGTCTCCGGTGGGACCGCTTTCTGCCATGTGAAAAAACTGATGCAGCCCTCACAGTTGCGGAGTGCCAATCCCCCTTGTCGTGAAAGTGCAGATTGTTTCGGCTGCCCGTTGATCGCCATGAAGTATTCCGAACAGAAAAACTGGAAACGGGGCATGATTCTGGCCGAAATGGCCAAATATCCGGACCTGTCAGGCATCGTGGTGCATCCGCTCCAGTCTCCCGACAATCTGATCCATTATCGCACGACAGCAAAGCTGACGGTGGCCGGCAAATTTTCGGAACCGTTTATCGGAATCTACCGGCGCGCCAGCCACGATGTCTATGATCTGGAGCAGTGCCCGATCCATCACCCGCTTATTGATAAGGTGGTTGCGGCGGTCAGGACGGGTATCAAAAAAGGGAAGGTGCAGGTTTATAATCCGCAGAGCAAAATGGGGCTGCTGCGCTATCTGGTGGTGCGTGTCTCGGCATATGAAAAAAAGGCTATGGTGGTTTTTGTTACTTCCAAGCGCTCGTTTAACGAGATTCATCACCTTGGCCGTTTTGTTCAGGAGAGAGTTCCGGAGGTTGAAATTGTCGTCCAGAACGTGAACGCGACCGAAGGTAACGTGATTATGGGGCAGAAGGACCATTTTCTGACGAAGAAGCTGTATCTTACCGAGCGGATCGGTGAGGTGAATTTCAGACTTTCTCCCCGCTCATTTTTCCAGGTCAATCACAGCGGTGCCAATCTGATCTACAGCAAGGTGCGCGAATGGGCCACACTTACCGGGACTGAAACGGTGCTGGATCTGTACTGCGGCATTGGAGGTATCGCCCTGTTCCTGGCCGGATCTGCCAAAGATGTCATTGGTGTTGAAGTGGTCGAAGAAGCAGTTGCTGACGCCAACATGAACGCCAGAATAAACGGCATCCGGAACTGCCACTTTGAAGCGGGCGACGTCTCTGACCTGCTTGAGGAGATGGCGGGGGACCAGCTGAAGGTTGATGTTGCGGTGCTGAATCCGCCCCGTAAAGGGTGTGATCAGAGCGTGCTGGAACGGGTTGCGGCTCTTGGCCCGAAAGCAATCCTTTATGTTTCCTGCTCTCCGCAAAGCCTGGCGAGAGATCTTGATATCCTGAACAGGCTGGGATATGTCTGCCGGGAAATCCAGCCGGTTGACATGTTTCCCCAGACGGTGCACGTGGAGAATGTGGCCAGGTTGGAAAAACAGCCTTTCCAGCAGTAAAACAGCTTGACATCCATAACGCAACTTGCTATTACTCTCCAGCTTTTTGATGTAGGCGCGTAGCTCAGCGGGAGAGCGCTACCCTGACACGGTAGAGGTCGGCGGTTCGACACCGCCCGCGCCTACCATTATTAAGCGTGAGGTGGGCAGGATGCAGGCATCGATGTATCGATGCCTTTTCTGTTCCATGTAAAGGAATATTTTATGGCGACAATCACAATTACACTTCCTGATAATTCTTCCCGCGAGCTGGATAGCTCTGCCACCGTGTTTGATCTGGCAGCTTCAATCGGAGCCGGTCTTGCCAAAGCGGCATTGGCAGGTAAGATCAACGGCCAGTTGGTAGACCTTTCGTCTCAGCTGACTGATGGCGATCGTGTTGAAATTGTTACCGAAAAGAGCCCCGAAGCGCTTGAGATTATACGCCATTCAGCCTCTCATTTAATGGCTCAGGCGGTGAAAGAGCTGTTCCCGCAGGCCAAGGTTACCATCGGCCCGGCCATCGAAACCGGCTTCTATTACGATTTTGATGTGGAAAAACCGTTTACGCCGGATGACCTTGAGCGCATCGAAGCAAAAATGGCGGAACTTGCGTCTGCCAATTTGAAAATTGAACGCCGAGAGTATTCCAGTGCTGCTGCCATTGCCATGTTTGAAGCAATGGGCGAACCCTACAAAACAGAACTGATCAATGATCTCAATGTTGAGCAGGTTTCTGTGTATAGCCAGGGTACGTTTGCCGATCTCTGTCGCGGTCCGCATCTCCCCTCAACATCACGGATCAAGGCATTCAAGCTCCTTTCGATTGCCGGTGCCTACTGGCGTGGCAGTGAAAAAAACCGTATGCTTCAGCGTATTTACGGCACCGCTTTTGTGGATAAAAAAGAGCTGGATGCGTATCTGAATCGTCTGGAAGAAGCGAAACGTCGTGACCATCGCAAGATAGGCAAAGAGCTGGACCTGTTTTCGTTCTCGGATGAAGTCGGTGCCGGTTTTCCGATCTGGCATCCGAAAGGTGCCATACTGCGTATGGTGCTGGAAGACTTTGAGCGGAAAGAACATTTAAAGCGCGATTACGATATCGTTGTCGGCCCGCAGATCCTCAAAAGTGAACTCTGGCAGCGTTCAGGGCATTACGAAAACTACCGTGAAAATATGTATTTCACCGAGGTTGATGAGCAGAGTTTCGGCATCAAACCGATGAACTGCCTTTCTCATATGATGATCTACAAGTCCCAGCTGCGCAGTTACCGCGACCTGCCGCTCCGCTATTTTGAACTCGGGACGGTGCATCGCCATGAGCGGGCCGGAGTACTGCACGGTCTCATGCGGGTACGATGCTTTACCCAGGATGATGCCCATATACTCTGCACCCCAGAACAGCTCGACGCCGAAATCAAGGGGGTCATCTCCTTTGTCAATGATGTGATGGCTATTTTCGGCTTTGATTACGAAATGGAGCTTTCAACCCGCCCTGAAAAGTCAATCGGTTCGGATTCCGACTGGGAGCAGGCGACTGCTGCATTGTTATCGGCACTGCAGGATACCGGTCGCCCATTCGATATAAATGAAGGTGATGGCGCGTTTTACGGCCCCAAAATTGATATAAAATTACGTGATTGTCTTGACAGGAGATGGCAGTGTGCTACTATCCAGTGCGATTTTACCCTGCCGGAGCGTTTTGATCTGACTTATGTTGCATCTGATGGAGAGCGGAAACGTCCCGTCATGGTGCATCGCGTGATCCTCGGTTCGATTGAACGGTTCATCGGTGTTCTTATTGAGCATTTCGCCGGTAGTTTCCCGCTTTGGATTTCTCCGGTACAAGCAATTATTGTTACTGTGACCGATAACCAGGTGCCGTTTGCCCAGGATGTCTACAGGCAGCTGCGTGATGCCGGGATTCGTGTTGAGCGGGATGTTCGTAATGAAAAGCTGAGCTTCAAGATTCGCGAGGCCCAGCTGCAGAAAATTCCGTACATGCTTGTGATCGGTGACAAAGAGGTTGAACAGGGGACGGTTACTCCGCGCTACCGCGACGGTAAAAACCTGCCGACCATGAAGCCTGAAGAATTTATAGAATTTGTAACTGCGGAATGTAAAAATTATAAATAAGATGTACGTCAGATAGCGGTGAGAATAAACAGCTGTCAGGAGGTGTCGCCATAGCAAAACCGACCGTCAATATCAATCAGGCCATCAGGGTTTCTGAAGTTCGCGTAATTGGCGCAGCGGGAGAGGCACTCGGTGTGCTCCCCATTTCGCAGGCGCTTGAACTGGCCGAACAGCAGCAGTTGGATCTGGTTGAGGTGTCACCGACTGCAGTTCCTCCTGTCTGCAGAATTATGGACTACGGCAAGTTCAAATATCAGCAGAGTAAAAAACTGCAGGAAGCAAAAAAGAAACAGGTTCATGTCCTTTTGAAGGAAATAAAGCTTCGGCCGAAGACTGACAGCCATGATCTTGAATTTAAAATAAACAACGTAAAGCGGTTTCTTGAAGAAGGTAATAAGGCAAAAATAACGCTCGTGTTTCGCGGTCGTGAAATTACCCATATGGATGTAGGCCGGGCGGTAATAGAAAAAGTTGCCAAAGAGCTTCAGGATGTCTGCGTAATCGAAAATCAGCCCCGGGTTGAAGGACGCAACATGTATATGATTGTTGCTCCAAAACCTAAAAAATAGTTTGTACAATAACCTGCACAGGTAAGTTTCCATAACGAGAAGGAGTTTATAATGCCAAAGATCAAAACCAACCGTGGCGCAGCCAAGCGCTTCAAGAAATCTGCTTCCGGCCGTATTAAGCGCGGGAGCGCTTTTACCAGTCACATTCTGACCCCCAAAACCCGCAAGCGGAAGCGTAATCTCCGTGGCGGTTCCATGGTCGCAGCTGTTGACCAGAAGAATATTGCCCGTTTGATTCCCTACAAATAGCACATTTTTCTCTTCCCTTTAGGAAGAGTGCATAATGCCAAGAACCATGAGGAAATTGTCTCCCCTTATGGATCTGGCCAATTCAGCAACGAAGGAGTAGCTACGTATGGCACGTGTAAAAAGAGGATTTAAAGCGAGACGCAGACGCAACAAGGTATTGAAACTGGCCAAAGGGTACCGCGGCGCACGGAGCAAACTGTTCCGCAGTGCGACTGAGGCGGTAGACCGGGCGTTAAATTATGCCTTCCGCGATCGGCGCGTCAAAAAACGTGATTTCCGCAGTCTGTGGATTGTCCGCATCAATGCTGCATCGCGTATCAATGGTCTGTCCTACAGCAAGTTTATCTTTGGTCTCAAAAAAGCCGATGTTCAGATCGATCGCAAAGTACTGGCAGATATTGCCGTGTCTGACCCGAACGGTTTTGCTCAGATAGCAGCACTTGCAAAGGCCGGTATTTAATCTCTTTGTAGGTTGTTTCACGTAAAGGGAATGGGACTGGCTCCCATTCCCTTTTTTGTACACTGCATAAGCGGTGTCAACAAATCCAGCCTTGAAGGTAATCAACCATGCGGGAAAAACTTGAACAGCTGAGAGATGGTGCCCTGCAAGCCATTGCCGCCTCATCAGGAGTAGAGCAACTTCAGGAAATACGGGTACGTCTTCTTGGCCGGAAAGGAGAGTTGACCGCCCTGATGAAGGGACTCGGCGCTTTGGCGGCGGAGGAACGCCCGATTGTCGGACAGTTGGTGAACACGGTTCGTGATGACATTGAAACTGCTCTCACCGCAGCACTTATGGCCGCAGAAGAAATGGTTATTAGCGATCGTCTCCGCTCTGAGCGGGTTGACATTTCTCTTCCCGGTCGTCATCCCCTTAAAGGGACAAAGCATCCGGTCTCCCTGGTCATCGAAGAAATCTGCTCAATTTTTGCCGGACTCGGTTTCGCGGTCGCGGAAGGACCTGAAATCGAGCATGACTGGTATAATTTCGAAGCGCTTAATTTCCCTCCTGAACATCCTGCCCGTGATATGCAGGATACCTTCTTTGTGGAAAACAACCTGCTGCTGCGCACCCATACCTCTCCGGTACAGATCCGTACCATGCTCAAGCAGAAACCACCGGTACGTATTATTGCTCCGGGGACTGTTTACCGGTGCGATTCTGATGCCACCCATTCTCCGATGTTCCACCAGATAGAAGGCCTGATGGTTGACAAATGTGTCACCTTCGGCGACCTGAAAGGGATCCTTACCGTATTCACTAATCAGCTGTTCGGGCAAAAAACCGGGGTCCGGCTTCGTCCCAGTTATTTCCCCTTTACCGAGCCATCGGCAGAGGTTGATATCGCCTGCGTAATCTGCGGCGGCAAGGGGTGCCGGGTCTGTAAAAACAGCGGCTGGCTGGAAATTCTCGGTGCCGGTATGGTTGATCCGGAGGTGTATCGCCACGTTCAGTATGATGCTGAAAATATTTCCGGTTTTGCATTCGGCATGGGTATTGAGCGCATCGCGATGCTGAAGTACGGCATTTCAGATATGCGCCTTCTTTTCGAAAACGACGTCCGCTTTCTTCGGCAGTTCTAACTTGTTGCCATCCGGTAACTCCGGATGAGCAGCTGTTTGTTTCCGTAGCAGAAAGCGGGGGTTTTTTCTCCTTGCAAGGAAATATAGGGCTTACACGGAGGCGTACATCGGTACGCCGCACACGTACGGCCGCAGATTGACGCCGCGAGGGGGATAAAGCACCCTTTCCGGACGGAAACTAACTCCACTCCATTCATGGTGCCTTGATATGAACGTAACGTATAACTGGCTGAAAGAATTTGTAGATTTTGATGCGTCGCCTGATGATCTGGCGGATTTACTCACCATGCTCGGCCTCGAAGTTGAGTCCATGGTAAAGCTTGGTGAGGGTCTTGATGACGTCGTGGTGGCACTGGTCGAGGAAAAACGACAGCATCCGAACGCCGATAAACTCTCGCTCTGCCGGGTGAATAACGGGGTTGAACTGCTGGATGTTGTGTGCGGTGCCCAGAACTTCAAGCAGGGGGATACGGTTGTCCTTGCGCAGATCGGCGCACTCCTCCCGGGTGATTTCAAAATCAAAAGATCTAAAATACGTGGGGAAGAATCCTGCGGGATGCTCTGCTCCGAAAAAGAGCTGGGCCTGGCTGAAGAGAGTGCCGGCATTATCGTATTGCCTTCAGGTATTGCTCCACTCGGTACGCCGGTTTTTTCGGCACTTGGCCGCAAGGACACGCTGCTTGAGATCGGGTTGACACCGAATCGCTCAGACTGCCTGAGTGTCATCGGTATTGCGCGTGATATCGCGGCAAAGCTCGGCTTGAAACTAAAACGCCACTCCACCGCTGTCGTGGAAGGCCCGGAGTCTGTTGATTCGTTCATCGGGGTATCTATCCACAGCCCGGAAATCTGTCCGCGCTATGCCGCCCGCTATATTTCAGGCTGCACAATAGCCCCTTCACCGGAATGGCTGGTCAAGCGCCTCAACGCCATCGGAATCCGTTCAATCAACAATGTTGTCGATATCACAAACCTGATCATGATGGAATCCGGCCAGCCGCTGCACGCATTTGACTGTGACAGGCTTGCCGGCCGCCGGATTGTGGTACGTACCGCTCAGGAAGATGAACCGTTTACGACCCTCGACAACCAGCAGCGTGTGCTGACCTCGACAGACCTGGTTATTTGTGATGCGGAGCGTCCCGTGGCGCTGGCGGGTGTCATGGGCGGATTAAACTCCGAAATTGAGAATACGACGACCTCAATTCTTCTTGAAAGCGCCTTTTTCAAACCGGCTGCTATTCGCAAGACCGCAAAACGCCTTGGTCTTCATACGGAATCTTCCCACCGTTTTGAACGGGGTATTGACATTGACGGCGTTCCTCGTGCTCTTGACCGGGCTGCTTCCCTGATTGTTGAATTGTCCGGTGGTGTCATGGCCCGGGGGGTAGTAGATGTCTACCCGGGCAGGTGTGACCGGCAGGCTATTTCTTTCCGCCCGGAAAAAGCAAATGAGCTGATCGGCATCAATCTGGAGCGGGATGCTGTCCTTGATATACTGACGCGTCTTGAATGCACGGTTTCGACAGCAGCTGACGGAGCTGTATCCGTTATTCCCCCCCATTACCGCATCGACATAGAGCGGGAAATAGACCTGATTGAAGAGGTCGCCCGGCTGAACGGTTATGATAAAATTCCGGCAACAATGCCGGTAAGCAGGGTCGTTTCCGATCTGCCGACACGACATCAGGAAATTGAGAAGCAGGTTAGAAATCTGCTTGTCAATAACGGGATGACTGAAGTGATCAACTTCAGTTTTACTGCGCCTGACGCGGTTGGTAAACTGCTGCTGTCCGATGAAGATCCACGGCGATGTGCCATAAAGCTTGCGAATCCGCTGGTTGACGAGCAGTCAGTAATGCGTACGACGCTGCTGCCGGGGCTTCTGGAAACCACAGCAAGAAATATGAGTTTCCGTTCCCTTGATCTGAAACTGTTTGAAATGAGGCGGGTGTATCATCCCGGAGTCGGGGAAAACATGCCGCATGAACCGCTCTGTATTGTTGGCGCCATAACCGGGTCCCGTGATGGAGACGGCTGGAGCCGTCCCAACGAGCCGGTGGATTTCTTTGATGCCAAGGGTATCGTTGAGACCGTCCTGGAGTTGCTGGATATCGGCGGGATTTCGTGGTCACCCGACACCCCTGAGACATACTTCCATCCGGGTAAATCATGCCGTGTGCTTGCCGGTCGTGAACAGATTGGCTCCGTTGGTGAGTTGCATCCATCAGTCCAAAAGAACTTTGGCATTGAGAAACCGGTGTATTGTTTTGAACTCGATTTTGAAAAGCTCGTGAAGCTGTCGAAAACGAAAAAAACGATTACGGCACCTTCCCGTTTTCCGGACAGTACGCGCGATATCGCCATGCTGATTCCGGAGGAACTGGCAGCGTCCCGTATCGTTGACTGTATCAAAGCGGAAAAATCAAAAGAAATCGAAAATGTTCAGATATTCGACGTATATCGTGGGAAAGGCGTTGCAGAGGGGTATAAAAGCGTTGCCGTACGCATTCGATACCGTTCATTTGAGCGCACACTCACTGAAGAAGAAATATCTGCACTTCACCAGAGAATTATTTCAAATCTTATACATAAATTACAGGTAACGTTGCGATAAAACATATTGCGTAATGTAAGCCCCTGTGCTATAAAATTTTTCCTTTTGATTCAGTGTATTAACAGCAGGAGAGGTGATTATGACAAAAGCGGACATCGTTGAACGAATTCACCAGAAGGTTGGATTCTCAAAAAAAGAATCAGCCGAAATGGTTGAAACGGTATTTGGACTCCTTAAGTCGACACTGGAGTCTGGTGAAAAAATCAAGATCGCCGGTTTCGGCAATTTTGTGGTAAAACAGAAGGCCGATCGTCGGGGACGTAACCCGCAAACGGGTGAAACCATAACGATTAATGCACGTAGAATCCTGACGTTCAAGCCGAGCCAGGTTTTGAAAAGTGCAATAAACGTTGAACCTAAATAGGTTGAAGTGCACGCACTTTCCACTATGCCTGGTATACTGACCGAAAAAGTATATTATAAAATAGGTGAAGTAGCTGAAGTTGTTGGTGTAAAAACATCCGTACTCCGTTTTTGGGAATCTGAATTTCCCTTTCTCAAGCCGATCAAAAGCAGTGCAGGGCAAAGGCTGTATTCAAAAAACGAAGTCGAGCTTGCCTTGCAGGTTAAACACCTCCTGTACAATGAAAAGTTCACCATTGAAGGCGTTAAAAAGCGGGTAAACGCGAGGGGTAAGCTGATTAACCCGGAAGACCGCCTGGCAGTTGTTACAGATTACAGCTCTGTGCTGAAGGAACTGAGAACCGAGCTGAAGATTTTACGTAGTTTATTGTAGGGAGTTTTATCGGTGCGTAGCGCAGCCTGGTAGCGCACTAGACTGGGGGTCTAGTGGTCGCAAGTTCAAATCTTGTCGCACCGACCATAAAAAACAGGGACTTAGCCAAATTGGTTGAGTCCCTGTTTTGGTGTAATGGGACCCCAATGGGACAAATGCTGCCGCACCCTACTTCCCGACGACCTTATTCCACTCCTCAATGACCGCCTTATTACCGAACCGAACGCTCGTATTAGTTCAATATCGACAGCAGATTCCGCCGGTCGGCGTCAGTTGAACTAAACCGCTGCGCGGTAATTTAAAACCAAACCAAAAGCATCAAACCAGAGGCATCTCCCCGGAGGTGCCTTTTTTGTTTCTTCAATCAGCATGGTCTTTGTCTTACCTTCTTCA
>CAIOXL010000118.1 GCA_903862245.1 uncultured Geobacteraceae bacterium
CCCACGTTTGGTTACCCTCCCGTGACAGACCGCGACTACATATTGAACGAGCAATTTATATGTCTGACACTTTTCAGTCAGATAGATCAACCAGGCTTGGCCTGGCGTACCAGAGACACGGAGACACAGAGAAAACCACAAACTATTGAGGATCTTGCAAAAGTCTTACCCCCCCCTTGACGGGAGGCGACCATTAAAGAATCAGGAGAAACCCAAAAGATTTTCTCAATTTTTCAAAGCGTTTTTCTCCGTGTCTCCGTGCCTCTGTGTTTAAAATGGCAGTTCAGAACGAAACGCTCGGATCGCAGATACAAACGCCTCCGGCTGTTCAACGTGAACAGCGTGGGCGGCCCGGTCAATGAGGGTAGCGCGGGCGCCCCGGATCGCTGACAGGGCCTCGATACTTGCCGCTGCCGGGAACAGACGGTCTTCACAGCCGTGGATAATCAGGGTCGGCAGACCAAGTGTCCCGAGCTGCCCGCTGCAGTCAAATCCGGCAATCGCCTCGACCTGCTTCCGAAAGGCCTCCGGGGACTGGGGGTACGGATACTCGACAGCACCCCTAACCGCCTCATCCATAACCTGGGGAGCCTCCAGAAAAGCAGACGTGAACAGCCAGGGAAATAGAGCCCGGAACCATCCTGCCGGTTCCGCCCCCGCCACCAGATCAGCGGCCCATCGCCGGAGCAGCCGGACGGTTTCCGGGGAGCTGCCGGGTGCAGAACCTTCGAGCACCAGACCTGTCACCCGGCCGGGATAGCGCAGGGCGCATTCAAGGGCGACAAATCCCCCCATGGAATGCCCGACGATCGCTGTGGAGTCGATCCCCAGGGCATCAAGAAGCGCCATGCAGTCGTCGGCCATCGTCCGGATACTGATATCGGCCCCGCTCTGGGTCGACCGCCCCGCCCCCCTATTGTCCGGGGTAATGACCAGAAAATCCTCTGCGAGATTCTGCACGACCGGTCCCCAGCTTTGCGAATCGCTGGCCAGTCCGGCGACCAGAAGAAGCGGCGCACCGGCGCCGTGGGTCTCGAAATAGAGCGAGACGCCGTCCGGCAGCTGCAACATGTGACCCTCCGGCATCATTCCCCCCCTCGCTTCGGGGCTCCTTCGGAAAGAACGGGGAGGACCGTCACCGTCAGATCGAAACTTTGGAGCGACGGCACATCCTTCTCCCAGGGGCGGCGGTAGACCAGCCGGACCGGCGACGTTCCGGCCGCCACCGCTGTCAGGCGGAACGTGAAGCGGCCACCGGCCCCGGCAAGTGGAGAGTCGGGGCTGAACCCCGGTTCAGCATCGGGGGTCAGCACGGCACGCTCGACGCTGGCCAGTTCCCACAGATACCCGGTGGTCGGATTTCCCTCCAGGGTAACGGCAACCGTTTCCCCGACCGGGACGGCCACGCTCCGGCCGCTTTCCCCGCCGTTCAGTTCAAGTGCCGCACCGGCGGCTGGCAGGGCCAGCACCAGCAGCAGCGGTAACCACCGTGACAATAGTTTCATCTCATCCCTCCTGCATCTGTCGTTTTAACCGGGTGATCCGCCGGTATGATTCATCGATCCGCCCCTCCGGGATAACCCCCTTCCGCACCAGTGAAGTCACCAGCTCGATTGTTTTTGGGGCGGTGTCCGGATCGTAGAACGCTTCGTTGCAGATATCCAGAATATCAACCCCGGCCAGGATCGCCTTTTCAATGGCGGTATCAAAGGAGTAATGCTGCGCGATGGCCCCCATCTGCATGTCGTCACTCACCACCACGCCATCATAGCCAAGTTTGTTGCGGAGAAGACCGGTAATGGTCGGGTAGGAAAGCGTCGCCGGGTAGTCTGGATCCAGCTTCCGGTTGTAGATGTGTGCCGTCATGACCATGGGACAGTTTCCCTCGCTGATGAGGGTGCGATACGGCTCCAGTTCCTGTTCGCTCCAACTGTCGGTCACGTCGGTGAATCCTTTGTGGGAATCGGCGGTGGAACTGCCATGCCCCGGGAAATGCTTGACGCAGGTCAGCACCCCATGCTTCCTGTGGGCAAGGATTATTTCCCGGGCATGGGCGGTCACAACGGCCGGGTCTGCTGAAAAGCTCCGCTCCAGCTTGCCGATGACCGGATTGGCCGGATTGACGTTCAGGTCCACCACCGGGGCAAAATTGAGATTGATCCCTAACAGACGGAGCGTCGATGCCGTACTTTCCGCAAAGATGCGGGTCCGGGAAAGGTCGCTGGAACTCCCCAGCGCCTGGGCGGATACCGTCGAAGGGAAACCGTAGCGCTCCTTCAGGCGGCAGACCTTCCCCCCCTCCTGATCGATGGAGATCAACAGCGGCAGCCGGGAATAGGAATTGAGCGTTGCCGTGAGCCGCACCACCTGTTGCGGTGAGGCAATAGCACGCTCGTAGGTTTTCAGGATATCGTCCCAGTCAAAGAGGATCACCCCGCCAATGCCCAGATCGCGGACGTCCCTGACGATCGGTTCATCCCCCTTCAGCTCCATGGCCCTGAACCCGACTATCAGCATCTGGGCGATCTTCTGTTGAAGGGTTACCTCCGAAACATCAGGGAGCGGCTTACGGCCGGAGCGGGTGATGGAGCAGCCGGACAGCAGTGCCGGGCAGGTTGCTGCGGTACCGGTCAGAACGGCACCCTGCAAAAATGTCCGGCGGGACATGCGTGGCAATCTCATGGTTACTCCTCGTTTACTGGCTCAGCGCAGATACAGCGGCATCAGGGTGAAACTGCCGTCCACCCGGTCAGGCACATCACGCAGCTTCTGCCACTTCCATGAGGAGAGGCTCCAGACAAACGGTTCTCCGTTCACCTTCGGGGTGCCGTACAGCATCCAGAACCCGCTGTTTGCAGCCGAGGTGTCCAGAACACCGGTCAGCCCCATGAACGAGCGGACCATGCTGGCGGAGGCGACCTTGGAGTCGATGGAACCGTCCGGAATCAGCTTCGGATAGGAGGTTTCGCCATAGCCCAGATCCCAACGTCCGAACAGGGAAAGCGGATTAGCCGGGTCGGTATAGGTGATAACCCCCTTGGCCCCCGCCACATCGGTGACTCCGGGGAGCAGCGCCTTGAACTGCCGCCGTCTGGCCGGGCGGTTGTCGGTGGATTGAAGATCGGCGGCAATCTGGGTTGAAGCGGGGTAATTGATCCCCATCAGGTAGGCAGGGGTGACCATTTCGGGGTCATAGGCCGTGGAGCAGGCGCCGCCGTCAAGGGATTTGGCGGTTACCGTATAGTCACCGCCGCTGGAACGGTAGTAGACAAAGCAGCGATAGGACATCTCCACCAGACCGGTATGGTTGTTGTTGGCATCCACCAGCATATAGCCGTTCAGATAGGTGCCGGTGTTGTCCAGGGAGATGGCGGCAAAAAAATCGTCGATGGATGTGGAAAACTGTTCCGCCAGGGCCGCCCGCCAGAAAATCCAGAGACCATCCGGCTTGACCACGGTCTTTGACATGCGGTGGGTGGTCTCGTTGAACAGGATCCCCTTGTTGTTGTAGCCGAAATCCGTGGCCGAACCGACCAGACCGGGGTTCGAGGCATTGACGGTCAGCAGATCTGTATTTATCGCCACCGTCTGGGTCATGGTCTGGGAGAGAAAACCCTGCCAGGTATTGTGGGTCAGGATTACCTCGGTACCGCTCCGTTTCAGAAACGCGGAACATTTGTCCGGCTGGTTCTCAAGCAGCGCCCCACCGGTAATCTCTTTGGAAGATGCGATGACATCCATAAGATCATTGTATGCATTGAGGAAATAGACATCCATGAAGGTAAGGCCGGTGGTCTCATAGCCGAGAGCACGCTCGGCAGCGCTGAAATAGCTGCTGTCCGGCAGCCAGACCCCGGAGAAATCAAGGGGGGCCGGCTGGCTGAGAGTGGCGCCATGGTAGATGCCGACCATTCTGAACAGCAGCCGCTTGAAGCGGGCCGCCGTAACAGGGTCGGTTAAGGGATTATTCAGATAGGTGAGAAAGGCGGCGTAATTGCTGTTCAGAATGCCGGCAGCGGTGTCAAGTTCCGCCTGGGTCGGGCCATGCTGTTTGGGAAAACTGTGGCCCGGGTCGAGCAGATAGGCATGGTCCCAGGAGTTGTCCCGTGCCGAGACGATGGTGCGTCCCTGCAGCTTCCCCTGCACGAACCCCGCCCGGTACTCGGCCTTAAGGTCATTGGCATCCCTGGATACCACCGTCATGTTGGCAATGTTGTTAATGGTTTCAATCACCCCGGAAGCGGAGGCATCCAGGGTATACACCGTGCGGTTTGACGAAGTACTTCCTCCGGAACAGGCGGTCAGCGTGACCGCAGCCAACAAACAGACCATAACTCTACTCAGACGTCGCATACGACCTCCCACAGGTTGCCTGCACTGCCGTGCAACGGCATGAATGTCGAACACCCGTTACGGGTGCCCATTGTCTACGCGGGATGACTTTATACCAATGGAAACAGGTGGTCAATCAAATGCACCATCATTCGGATGTACCGCGTGAGCGTCCATCGACACGACGCCCAATCTGCCGATTTCACCCTGTATTTCGGCTAGATAGCCCCCACACCCGGCACCTGTTTGCCGTCAGCGGAGCGGCACCACCGCCATTGTCGACTTTTAAGCGGCATACTGCCCCGACCGATACCGGTATTTGTTGCCGTACGCAGCATATTTCTGTTGCACCGGCATGTCCTGCGGATGTATGTTTTTTCCACTAGTAACCTGCTTTCGTTCCTGATCCCGAATGAAAAAAACACAGGTGGCAGCCATGCCTCTCTCCCCATGCCGTCATTTTCTCCGTCTCGCCGTCGTCACTATCCTTTCAGCGTTCCTCACCTCGTGCAGCAGTTCCTCCGGACCGATCTACTCCGCAGCGATTCAGGAGGGGCAGACCGCCGCACAGGAAATGCTGTCGCAAAACAACGCCAGTGCCATCGCCATCGCCCTGGTAAACCGGGATCGGGTCATCTGGACGGAAACCTTCGGCTTTGCCGACCAGGGAAAGGGGGTTGCGCCGACGGCCGCCACCATGTTCTCCATGGCATCGGCCTCAAAGATGTTCGCCACAGTCGCCGTGATGAAGCTGGTTGAAAAAGGGCTCGTTGCCCTTGACACGCCGTTCGTCACTTACGTGAAGTCATTCAGCATGGCCGATCCCCGCTACAGAGACATCACGGTCAGGATGCTGCTTAACCATTCATCCGGCTTTCCGGGGACCGACTACCGCAATGTCCAGACCATCTCGCCCCGAAACGACTACCTGGACCAGGTTCTGGAATCGCTGGCGCATGAGCGATTGAAGGCAGCCCCCGGCTACACAAACGTGTACTGCAACGACGGCTTCACCCTTATCGAAGCGCTGATCCCTGCTGTTACCGGCAAATCCTATGCACAGTTTGTTCAGGATGAAATTTTCACACCACTAGGCATGAGCCAGAGCCGATTCGCTCTTGAACCGTTCGCTGACGGAACATTTGCCAAGGTCTACACCAATGGCATTCCACAGCCGCAGGATTTTTTGAATGCCCTGGCATCCGGTGGCGCCTACTCCACAGCTGCGGATATGGCCCAGTTCGCCCGCATGTTTCTTGGCAGAGGTGCCGTCGGCAACCTGCGCATTCTCTCGTCAAATTCGATAACAGCAATGGCGGAGGACCAGACCATAAACCACCTTCATCCGGCCCGCTCGGGAACGATGACCTTTGGCCTCGGCTGGGATACGGTCGCGCAGCCCGGGCTGCGGGCTGCGGGGGTTACGGGGTGGGAAAAGGGCGGGGATACGGAGATGGGCCACTACGGTGTTGCATTCCTTGTTGCTCCCGATGAGGGTCTCGCCGTGGTCGTCATGGGGGCCTCCGGATTCCACTCCCCCTTGGCAACCGCCATCGCCGAGCGGGTAATGCTTCGGGCTCTGGCTGAAAATGGCCGGATCTCCCGCTTTCCGAAGCCGCTCGCCAAAATCCGCCCCCCCCCCGCTCCGGTTCCTGATGGCCTACTCGCCAGCATTGCCGGCGTGTATGCCACTGACGCAAACCTCTTTCGGCTCGATCCTCAATCCGACGGATCACTCGTCCTGATGTGGGCGGTTGCTAACGCGGGGGCCGCCAACGGCTCGCCGCTCATCTGGTCACAGCTCGGCTCGGCCATCAGTTACCGGGCTGACGGCACCTTCGCAGCCGACTCCAATCCCCTCGACTCCCTGCGGGTCGTTTCTGCAGGCAGCACACAATTCCTTATTCGTCGCAAACCGGAAGGATACGGTCACTACCTGGACGAGTCCGAGTTCGGCCAGCGTGTCTCCGGCGCGGGCGGGACACTCTCCGCTGTGTGGCAGGAGCGAGTGAAAAACCAGTGGCTCGTGGTGAACGACCTTCCCGAATCGGTTTACTGGCCCCGGAGCGAGCCACGGTTGCGTATCGCGGAAATTCCGGGGATCGCCGGGAGAATCGCACTCCTCCCGCGCGGCGCCACCCCGATGATCCTCGACCCCTCGGGAAGTGATCTGCTGGCGGAAATGATGCTCCCAACAGGCCGCGATATCGACGTTCTTGACGTCATAACGAAAAGTGACGGAGAGTGGCTGCGCCACGGCAGCTACCTCCATCGCCCGCTCGCCACGGTACCGCTGCTTTCCTCCGGCACAACGGTCGTCCCCATCGGGGCGGAAGGATACGCCGAGTGGCGGAGTATCGCATCAGGGAGTGGGGCAAAGTCGGTTGCCATGTCCGGAGCACGGGCCTGGAGCATATACGGACCGGACTTCACGCTGCTCGGAATCGGCGGGGCCGGCGATAGGGCAACGCTCCCGGCAGGAACCGGACTCGGCTATCTTCAGCTGTATGGAGCCACAGGCGGCAGTATCAGCGTGACCGTGCCTTAACAACAAGCGCGTGGCGCTTTTTAAAAGGGAGAAAAGACCAATGCCGCATGACATCGAAGGAACCATCACCGTAGCCGAAGGGGAGGTCCGGTACCGGATTGCTGGAGCTGGTGCACCCGGTGTTCTTCTGCTGGTGGCTCATGAAGGGGCGGGGGAACTATTGAATGTTACAAGGCACTAGCGACCTGGCCGGGTAACAGTACGTACAGAAAGGAACCCCTATGAAACGGATATTCAGATCGGTATGTGCTCTCGCCTTAACCACCCTGCTCTGCTCTTGCGGAAGCGACGCGCCGGACTCCGTGCAGACGCAGCTTCAAACCATGGTGGAGAGCAAGCTTGCCGCCTATAAAACGGCAAACAATCTGTCCAACGATGCCGGTGTACTGGTGCATCTGGTGTCGCCGCGCGGCACATGGACGGTGTCGGCCGGCTCGGCGGCCGGTGCGGGCGCCGGCTCACATTACCGGATAGCCAGTGTTACGAAGACATTCACCTCTGCTGCGATCATGCTGCTTGACCAGCAGGGGAAACTGGACATCACGAAAAAGGTAACCGATCTTATTCCGGGTACCGATATACCGTATCTGCCGGATACGCCCGGCTACCAGATCCCCCACAAAAGCGAGATAACATTAAAACATCTCCTGTCCCATCGGAGCGGTGTTTTTGACGTCAGCAATGACCCGGTGCCGGCAGGCAAAAGTGTGCCGTATGCAGGTAAAAACTATCTCCAGTATATAATTTATGATTTGAACGATCCGCTCCACCAGTTCACCTTTGACGAGCTTGTCGGGGTCAACTCCCTGAACGAGCTTTCCTATTGGGCGCCTGATGGTGGCTATCACTACAGCAACACCGGCTATTCCCTGCTGGCAAAAATCATCGAACGGGTTTCCGGCACAAGCTATGATCGTTTCATAACGGACAATTTTTTCACCCCCATGGGGCTGACACACAGTTCCGCTCCCTGGAATTCCAATGACAGGACACTCCCCGCACCGTATGTGAAGGGCTACATCCGACCGGATGCCACCACTCAGCTTGTGGAATCATCCGAGGACAACATGTCGGCAAATGTTGCCGAAGGCAACATCATCTCCACCCCGGCAGATGCAGCGCGCTGGATGCGTATGCTGCTTACCGGCATGGGGCCGGTGAACAAGGAACAGATTACGCGCATGACCACAAAGCCGGCCGGCAACGCGTCATACGCGCTCGGCCTCGATGTGAGTGAGCTGGGTATAGGCCACACCGGTGCACATCTGGGCTACATGAACTATGTTGTCTACCACCCGGCCGATGATGTCACCGTTGTCGTGGTTGTTCCATTCATTGACTACGACAGCATGATCAAGCAGGCAGTCCTGATTATGGATCTCACCAAAGAAGCAAGAAAGCTGGCAGGCTATACCGCAGCATGGCCGACACAGTAACTGTGCCATTAAGAAGTGAGAGCGATATGAGTATGAAAAGCATCGTACGCGATCTTATTATCTGTGTATCCATAACCATGCTGTTCCTGATGGCAGGCTGCAGCGGTGGGAACAGCGCTGCGCCCGGCTTCACACTCCCGGATGCCGCTGATTACAGCACCCTGACCTGGACCAATGCCTTCACGTCGGCCCATGGCAAGCTCGCGCGCGAGTATCCCTTTACTACATGGAATGGGGTGGACTGGCCCGGTCTCTACAGCCGTTTTCTGCCGCGCATTCAGCAGGCCCAGAATGCCGGTGACGAAAAAGCCTACTATCTCGCCCTGCACGAGTACATCTTTTCAATCCCGGATGGCCATGTCAGCCTGACTGCCAGCGTCACGACGACTCTCACCTCCGTAACCCTGGAACGTGCCGGCGGCGGCTTCGGTCTGGCTGTGGCCGAACTTGACGACCACCGGGTTATCGCTGCGGCCGTTATAACCGGTGACACGGCTGCTCAGGCAGGGATAAAAGCAGGCGCTGAAATCGTATCCTGGGGTGGTCTGCCGGTGCTGACGGCCATTGACCGTATCGAAATCGGCACCATTCCCTACCGGACACTGACATATGAGTATTCGCCGAACAGCGAAAGCTCCAGGGCTACAAGTGTGTTTTCCCGTCTTGAGCAGGCCAGGCTGCTAACGCGGGGGGCACTGGATTCCAAAATCTCGGTGGAGTTCATAAATCCCGGTTCGGCGGATCTGCAGACCGTCACGCTCACGGCAGGTTTCGATGATGGACGGACACTCTCCCTGCTTAACTTCGCAGCACGGCCGCTTTTTTCGGACCAGATCAACTACCGGATCACGCCGGAAGGGTACGGCTATCTCCGCCTCAGGGCAGAGATCGACCTGACGGACTATTCACGTTACCCTGTTGAGCTTTTTCAGAAATTTCGTGAAGCGATGGACTCCTTTGTTGCGGCCGGCGTACCGGGTGTCATTCTCGATTTGCGCGGCAACTACGGGGGCTCCGACAAGCTTGCCGCCGACCTGTGCGGCTTCTTCTACTCTTCTCAACAAATATATGAACGTCAGTATATTTACGACAAACGGGATGGTTCGTTCGCGGGTTATGATGAGCTCATTATTACCCCTTACCCACCCCCAACACCTCATTACGGCGGTTCAGTGGTGGTACTGGTTAACCCCGGCACGATAAGTTCCGGAGAAGGACCGGCAGCGTTCATCAAGAAGCTTCCCAATGGTGCGGTGATCGGTTTTCACGGCACCAACGGCTCGTTCGGGATGGCGGGGGGGGAGATCATGATGCCGGGTGGGTACAATATAAAATACCCGTACGGCCGCTCCGAAGATCAGTCCGGAGTCGTCCAACTGGACAGCAGGAACGGGGTCGGCGGTGTTGCGCCGACAGTGCGGGTACCGAAAACAGCCGAAAATGTGCTCGCCTATGCGGCCGGTACCGATGTGGAGCTTGCCTATGCCATCAGTTACCTTAGAGAGAAAATACAATAGGCTGGGCCTTTTCTGAATTGCGCATGACGCTCTCAAAATTGCAACAAAAGTCTGTATTAACTCAGTTTTTTATACTTCTCTGTTTTTCTCAGTGTCTCTGTGCCTCTGTGTTTCATATGCCTGAGTACTCCCCTGGAGGATCATAATGCCCGCTTTCCCGCAGCTGCACCGACCATCCGCCGCCATCCGGAACCTTCTGCCGGTTCTACTACTGCTTTTCGTCCTTGCCTGCTCGAAGCATGACGCTGCCGCGCCAGGGGGGGCGGCCGTTCCCCCTGCTGAGGTTACAGCGGTGAAGGTTGTCCCGGCGGATATCCCCATGGTGCTGGATTATCTCGGCCAGACCGAAGGGTCCCGCGTGATCGAAGTGCGCACCAGGGTGGAAGGCGTACTGCAGAAGATGAACTTCAAGGAGGGGAACCTGGTCAAGGCGGGGGAGGTGCTGTACCGGCTCGATCCGAGGCAGTTCGAAATCACCCTGGAGAATGCCCGGGCCGACCTTGCCCTGGAAGAGGCCCGCCTGGAGAATGCCCGCCGGAGCGTGCGCCGGCTGAAACCGCTCGTGGAGCAGAACGCCGTCAGCCAGAAGGATATGGATGATGCCCTTTCCGCAGAAACCACCGCCGCTGCGGTCGTGCGCGGGGCAAAGGCAAAGGTGAGCGAAGCGGAGATGAAGCTCGGTTACACCGTCATCACAGCACCCATTTCCGGTGCCGTGGGGCGCTCCCTGAAGCATGAAGGGAGCCTGGTTTCCCCCGGGGGGGAGGGACTCCTGACCACCGTATCGCTGCTGAACCCCCTGTATGTGAACTTCAACATTTCGGAGAATGAAACCATCCGCCACAACGACGAGGAAAAACATAAAACCGTCCGCTTCCCGGCGGGGGGGAATTTTGACGTGCGCCTGAAACTGGCCGACGATTCGTTCGTCCCGGTAACCGGCAAACTTAATTTTGCCAACCCGCTCTACAACAAGGAAACCGGAACCATGTCCGTCCGGGCGGAGGTGAAGAACCCGGGCTACATCCTGCTGCCGGGACAGTATGTGCGGGTGCACCTCATGGGAGCGGTGCGGCCGGGGGCGATCCAGGTGCCGCAGCGGGCCGTCATGCAGGGGCAGAAGGGGAAGTTTGTTATTGTCGTGGATGCCGCTTCCAAAGCCGAAGTCAGGACCGTCGAAGTGGGGGAGTGGTCGGGAGAAAACTGGATCATCACCTCCGGAGTGAAAGCGGGTGAAACCGTTGTGGTGGACGGCGCCATGAAACTCCAGGCAGGACAACCGGTGAAGGTTGTGACCGCTCCAGCCGGCGCGGCTGCACCGGCGGGGAGGTAGTCCATGTTCTCCCGCTTTTTTATTGACCGGCCGGTTTTTACCACGGTGGTCATCACGATTATTCTTCTGGCGGGGCTCGCCGCCATGCGGGAGCTGCCGGTGGCACAGTTCCCCGACATCACCCCCCCCACGGTCATGGTCACCGCTTCCTACCCCGGCGCAAGCGCCGACGTCATCGCCCGCACCGTCACGGCGCCGCTGGAACAGAAGCTGAACGGCGTCGAAAATATGCTGTACATGTCTTCGGCGAGCAGCGCGGACGGCGGGCTGGCCGTTACCATAACCTTTGAAATCGGGACCGACCTGGACCGGGCCGCCATGAACATCAAGGACCGGGTCTCCCTTGCGGAACCGGGGCTGCCCCAGGAGGTCAGGCGGGGCGGAGTATCGGTCCTGAAAAACAGCGGCAGCTTTCTGCTCATGGTGGCGATGCAGTCGCCGGACGGCCGCTACGACACCGCCTACATCAGCAATTATGCCGCGCTGAACGTACTGGACGCACTCAAACGCCTGCCGGGAGTCGGGAGCGCCGAAATTTTCGGCGCGCGGGACTACGCCATGCGGCTCTGGATAAAACCTGACCGGATGGCGCAGCTGGGGGTCACCTCCGGCGACATCTCCCGCGCCGTACTGGAGCAGAACGCCATGTACGCCACCGGGAGAATCGGACAGGAGCCGACGGTCGGCAGGCAGGAGATGACGATTCCGGTCATCACTAAAGGGAGGCTCTCGGAACCGCACGAATTCGAGAACATCATCATCCGCGCCAACAGTGACGGTTCCATCGTACGGCTGCGGGATGTGGCACGGGCGGAACTGGGAGTGCAGGAGTACGAATCCGGGGGAGAACTGAACAGCGCGCCGACCACGCTGATTACGGTCACCCTGCAGCCGGGCGCCAACGCGCTCAATCTTGCCGGTGCGGTGAAAGAGACCATGGCCGGACTTGCCGCAACCTTCCCCGCCGGCATCTCCTACTCCATTCCCTACGACACGACGCTCTTTGTAAAGGAGTCCATCCATGAGGTCGTGGAGACGCTGGTGATCGCCGTCCTGCTGGTCTTTCTGGTGGTGTTCCTGTTTCTGCAGAGCTGGCGCGCCACCCTGATTCCGACCCTGGCCGTGCCGGTCTCCCTGATCGGAACCTTTGCCGGCATGTACCTCCTGGGGTATTCCATCAACACCCTGACCCTGTTCGGCATGGTGCTGGCCATCGGCATCGTGGTGGATGACGCCATCGTGGTGGTGGAAAACGTGGAGCGGATCATGGAGAGCGAGGGACTGTCTCCCCGTATGGCAACCTACCGGGCCATGGAGGAGGTGACCGGGCCGGTGGTGGCAATCGTGCTCGTGCTTTGCGCCGTGTTCGTGCCGGTGGCGTTCATCGGCGGCATGACCGGACAGCTGTACAAACAGTTCGCCATAACCATCGCCATTTCCGTCATCTTCTCCGGCATAACCGCCCTCACCCTGAGCCCGGCGCTGGCAGCCCTGCTGCTCAAGCCGTCCCACGGTCCGAAGTTCGTCCTGTTCCGCCGCTTCAACGCCCTGTTTGACAGCCTGGCCGGCAGATACGTATCGGCAACCGCCTTCGCCATCAAGCGGGGAGCCCTGTTCTCCCTCATATTTGTCGTGCTGCTCGGCGTGACCTGGAAACTCTTCACTGCGGTTCCGGAAAGCTTTGTGCCGGCGGAAGACCAGGGATATATCATCGTAGCCGCGCTGCTCCCCGATTCCGCCACTATTACGCGGACCGCCAAAGTCACGGATGCGGTTGAAAAGATCGCCCGTGCCAATCCTGCCGTCGCCAACATAGTGACCCTCCTGGGCTACGACGCCACCGGAAGCGGGGCTAAAACCAACGCCGCCGCCTTTTTCATCACCCTGAAGGAGATGAGCAGACGGAGCACGCCCGAGGCGAGCGCGGACGGAGTGATACGATCGCTGGGCGCCCGGTTTGCCGGGATAAAAGAGGCTGTCGTCATACCGTTCAACCCGCCCAGCATTCCGGGGCTCGGCTCCATGGGCGGTTTCGAGTTTATCGTCCAGAACAAGGGGGAAGGGGACTCGGAACGGATGGCCGGTGCGGTCACGGCGCTGCTGCAGGAGGCGGCGAAACACCCGGAACTGCAGGGATTGTCCCCCAACTTCAGGAACAGCACACCGCAGCTGATGGTGGAGGTGGACCGGGACAAGGCGAAGGTCATGGGGGTGCCGCTGGCGGAAATTTTCGACACCATCCAGTCGCTGATCGGCAGTTACTATGTCAATGACTTCAACAAATCCGGCCGGGTATTCAAGGTGCAGATTCAGGCGGAACCGCAGTACCGGGCCAAGCCGGAGGATATCGGCAGACTGTTCGTCCGCTCCGCCGGCGGTGCCTCCATCCCGCTGAACGCCCTGCTGAAAACCTCCAACAGTACCGGACCGCAGCAGATCAGCAGGTACAACGGTTTTCCCTCCGTCACCATTAACGGCTCCGCCGCGCCCGGATTCAGCATGGGGCAGGCGGTGGCGGCCATGGAGCAGGCGGCACGCCGCGCACTCCCCTCCGACATGACCTATGCCTGGACCGGCGAAGCGTACCAGATGAAGAAGGCGGGTAATCAGTCGGCCCAGGTGTTCATTCTGGGCATTCTGCTGGTGTTCCTGATCCTGGCGGCCCAGTATGAACGGTGGACCCTCCCGCTCTCCGTCCTTCTGGCGGTCCCCTTCGGCGTTTTCGGCGCCTTCGTGGCCATCGGGGCATTCGGCATGGAAAACGATATCTATTTCAAGATCGGGCTGGTGACGCTGGTCGGACTTTCGGCCAAGAATGCCATCCTGATCGTGGAGTTTGCCGTCATGCAGCGTGCCGCCGGGCTTTCACCAGGCGAGGCCGCCCTGGCGGCAGCCCGGCTCCGGTTCCGTCCGATCCTGATGACCTCGCTGGCGTTCATCCTCGGCGTCGTACCGCTGCTGACAAACCGGGGAGCCGGTGCTGCCAGCCGGCACTCCATTGGCGCCGGAGTCATGGGCGGCATGCTGGCTGCCACCTTCCTGGCGGTCTTCTTCGTGCCGCTCTTCTACTGTCTGATACAGGGGGTGAGCGAGAAGGGGATGCCCGGATGGCTGCGGCGCACGCCGCCCGAAACGGGGCAGACGGAGTCTGCGGCGTCGGCTGCGGAAGGGGGGGACTCCCATGAAAAGTAGGATCTCAATCCCGCTGGCCGCCCTCTCCCTGCTGTTGCTGCTGAATGCCTGCACGGTCGGCCCCGCGTACCACAGACCGACAGTTGCACTGCCGGAGCGCTGGGAGTTGAGCGGTGAACAGGCCGCCGCCATTGCCACCCCCCAGTGGTGGGAGCAGTTCGGCGATCCGGAGCTGAACCGCCTGGTGACGCTGGCCCTGCAGGAAAACCGCGACATCAGGAAGGCGGCGGCTGCGGTGGAGGAATATCTGGCACTGCTGGGGGTGCAGCAGAGCGCCCGCTATCCGCAGGTAACGGCGTCAGCCTCGGCAAGCCGCCAGAAAGCGCAGCAGTCCGGGGATCCGTTGACCCCCGCCAACCCGTACTCGAACAATTTCAACGTTTCGCTTAACCTTTCCTATGAACTGGACCTGTGGGGGCGGATCAGCCGGCTGGAAGAAGCGGCC
The DNA here is from genome assembly GCA_903862245.1 of uncultured Geobacteraceae bacterium. Taxonomy (GTDB): domain Bacteria; phylum Desulfobacterota; class Desulfuromonadia; order Geobacterales; family Pseudopelobacteraceae; genus JACRCG01. The sequence goes on from CAIOXL010000118.1 coordinate 14,804, forward strand.
CGGGCCGATCTGCTGGCCCGGGATGAGGCCCGGAGAGGCGTTATTCTTTCCATTGCCAGTCAGGTTGCCGTTTCCTATATCCAGTTGCTGGAACTGGACAAACGGATGGCCGTGGCGCTGGATGCCATGAAGGCACGGGAGGAGGCGTACCGGCTGGCGGAGATCCGCTTCGCCGGGGGGATGATCTCGGAACTTGATGTCCAGCAGAGCGCAGTGGAGCTGGCGACCGCCCGGGCGCTGGTCCCGGATCTTGAACGGCTGCAGCAGCTGAGAGAACACCAGATCAGCGTACTGACCGGACATAATCCGCAGCGGGTCACGCGCGGCAGCAGCTTTGACGCGCTCGTATCCCCCCCGCTGCCGGCATACCTGCCGTCGGAGCTTCTGCGACGGCGGCCGGACATCATGCAGGCCGAGCAGAATCTGATCGCCGCAAACGCCCGGATCGGCACGGAAATGGCCGGCTATTTCCCCAGACTCTCCCTTACCGCGATGCTGGGTGAAACCACCGACCGGCTGCTGCCGTTCAACTGGAACACAACGCTCCTGCAGGCGGGGGTGTCGGCCACGGCGCCGATTTTCAACGGTTTTCAGACCACCCGGCTGGTGGAGGCCGCCGGTGCCCGGGAGCAGCAGGCGCGTGCCGCCTATGAGCAGACGGTCATGACTTCATTCAGGGAGGTCTACGATGCGCTTGTCAGCCGGAGGAGCTACACCATGCAGGCGGCGGCACAGGCCGGTCAGGTGGAGGCGTTGAGAAAGGTGCTCAAGCTGGCGCAGCTCCGCTACGTCAACGGCTACACCAGCTATATTGATGTGCTGGACGCCCGGCGCAGCCTGCTGAATGCGGAGCTGGAACATATTCAGAGCAGGAGCGCAGCCTGTCAGCAGATCATCGAACTGTATCGCGCTCTGGGGGGAGGATGGGAAGTCGCCGGGGGGCGCGCCCGATTACCGTAGAGTAGTTCCAATCCCGTAAAATATGCCCCTGATGCTGCAATAAGCTCCAGGGGCTTTTTTTTGAGTGCTCCTGCTGATTGGCCAAAACATACTATTATTTACAAATGAATATTTATATTGATTATTAGCGACCTACGCCCCTTCGGGACGTTTTTTCATAGAGTAACTTGAGATTCAGCTCAAGATTGGCTACCATACTGTTGGCAGCCGGAATGAGGAAGCCGTATCGCCATTGGTGCTTTGTGC
>CAIOXL010000119.1 GCA_903862245.1 uncultured Geobacteraceae bacterium
CATTCATCGTTACATATATAATAATATGTAACGATGAAAAGTCAAGAGAAAAACACTTTAACAGACTGGTTTTATGAATATTATTGCAAATTACTCGTTACAATGTCCGGGAATGCAGGGTGCAAGCTGGATTGCCGGCATAACGGGCAATAACAGCACAAGCCCGCTATTGGTAGGCACCTAGAATAAAGTGCAACAATACTTACTAACACGCCCCAGATTGCAACCATTTTTCCAAGAAACTCTTACCCATCGTCAGTAAAAAAGAACCCCCGAATCATCGACAATATGAGTTTTTGCTTCAAGTTTCATAGTTCTTCCGCGGCTTTTTAAATAAACGGTTAAAGCAACTCGGTCAGCTCCATAAGGTACGGTGAAACGAGGTGCGAGAGCGCCTCTGCAATTGCCCCCTTACTGACACAAGGGGGTTTTTCTTTTAAGGAGCGGGTCACAAAACAAAAAATCGTGTGGGAGCGCCTTCCAATTTGCCACCAACACACAAAACTTGCTGATATCGACCGTGATGCAGACCGCTTCACCGAACAACTCTTCGATATGTAGGTGTTGTGGGACTAACTCATTAAACAAAAAATTCAGCGTAGCCTTATTGTGGCCCCGGAGTCGTGATATTCCTGTCGGATCAGGCCAGCACCGGCTTCATAAAGGGATTTGCACGAAGCCGAGAGATCGTGGTGATTCACGCTGATGCTGTAGTAGTACCGGCCTTCCCGAAATTTGGACGGCCTCCCGGTTGTTTTTCATGCAACATCAGCCGGTGTGCGCTTTAATACCATCCGCAGAATATTCTGCCCATTTTCACGGCGATAGCTGACGTCGTCTGTTAATCTGCGGATAAAATAGACCCCCAGGCCGCCGATTTCACGATCCATGATATCGAGAGTTGTGTTCGGGTCAGGGAGCGACAGGACATCAAAGGGACTCCCCTTGTCCTCGATTTCCAGCACAAAGGCATCGCCGTCTGCTCCGCAGGAAAGCTCAATCTCCCCCTCTCCGTTCGGATAGGCATAGTTGCAAATATTGACAAAGGCTTCCTCAACGGCCACCAGTAGCCCGAACTTCTTCTTGGCATCAAGACCGAAGCGGTCGGCGCATTCCTCGACAAATTCGGTCACAAGAGCCAAGTTCTCGATAATGGCTGTACATTTAATGTTGTCATATTTCATGGCATTCAGGAGACCTTGGCTAAAGACGCTGATACCGAGTCATCCATCTGAAAAATGGAACCGAAACCGGAGATATCAAACACCTCCTTGACCGTACCCTTGACATTGGCGAAACGAATTTGCCCACCCTTCCCTTTAAGCTGCTTTGCCGTAAAAAGCAATCCCCGCAACCCCGCGCTGCTGATGTAGTCAAGACCGTCAAAATCAACAACAAAAGCGATATCTCCACCAGTAATCAGCTCGTTCATCGTCTTTTCATACTGTGGTGTGGTCACGGCATCGAACCTGCCGGTGATCGTTATCACGGTGGCGCTTGTTTCCTTTTTTATCTGAATCTCCATGGTGTTCTCCTTTTTTTGTGCTCGATTTCATTTCAGGCAGACGGCCCAGCCAGTGTCAACAGTGCCGTTACTTATGTCCTGTTTAAGTTGCTCGACCTCGACCTTGAGCCAGATCGGAACCTGGGCGTCCGCGTCGTGGTACGGGGCGAGGCCAACGCCGCTATTCTTCAGAGTGCCGACATAGTTTCCCCCCTTGAAGGTTTTGTCCAGAACGGCCTTGATGACGTCGTAGATTGCCTTGTCCGTATTTTTCAAGATGCTGGTCAGATAAATTTCTTTGTAGTCGGGGGAGGAGACATACTGGTCGCTGTCCACTCCAATCATCATCATTGCACGATCCTTGATGGCAGCGGCAGCGCCAAGGCCGGTAGTGCCGGCTAATGGCACCACGATATCTGCGCCATTGTCCATCAACTGGTCGGCAAAGAGCCGGCCTTTTTCGATACTCACAAAGGTGTCGGTGAAGAGTCCCACCCCGCAGGCAGGGGCGGCCGGATCTGTTTTCCAGCCGATGACTTCGACGTTCGCGCTCTTCAGCTTGTTATAGTGCTGGACGCCCTTTTCGAAGCCGACCATGAAGATGGTCACGGGTGGTATCTGCATACCGCCAAAAGTGCCCACCTTGCCGGTTTTGCTCATTCCAGCAGCCAGGTATCCGGCCAGAAAGGCCGCCTCGTCGCTTTCGAAGATCAGCCCCATGACGTTTGGCAGCGCGGGATCATAGGATGAATCCACGATGGCAAATTTCCGATCCGGATTAGCCTCGGCGGCCGTCTTGGTGGCATCTGCCTGCGAAAAGCCGACCGTAATGATCATCTCATAGTTTTGATCAATGAAACTTTTGATATTTTGCTCATAGTCGGACGACAACTGTGATTCGAGATAGGCACCCAGGATGTCCATATCCCTCTGTGCATCCCGAACACCTTTCCAAGCGGTAGCGTTGAAAGAACGATCACTAACACCGCCGGTGTCGGTTACCAGGCCAATCCTGACGGGACCCTTTGAACCGTCGCAGCCTGTCAGGGTTGACATCATGAGCACAAGAACAGACAGTGCTACTATAATAGTATGGAGCATTCAATTTCCCCTTCGGAATTCGTCTTTATTTTTCATCCTTTTTTCTCAGCTCTTTCGCATATGCAGGGTTAATCTGTTTCTGTTGTCCAGTCGTTGGTAATCAATACTTTCCGTCAAACTATTGATGATGTTCAGCCCAAGTTCATCGGGCAGCAGGTTTTTGTTAAGCGGGTTTAACGCCTCTCCCATGCTTTCCACTACAAGCTCCAGACTCTCTCTCTTTTCTGAGTAGGCAAGTGTCAAATCAAGGAGCGTCGCATTCAGGTACGGGCTGTAGATCTGCAGCAGTTCTTCAACAAGCAGCAGCACATTATGCCTGGTCTTACGGGGCAGGATCTGCTTTTCACAAAAGGTCTCGATCTCGGCATTCATGGCGTACAGGTCATAATCCGGCGAACTGATACGGTAGTTGAAGCTGCGAATCCTGTTGATGAAGGCTCGGGTTTTTTCTTTTTGCGGATTTTCGAAGATCTGCTGCGGCGTACCCTCTTCATAGATAAGCCCCTCGTCCATATACAGCACCCGGCTGGAGACATCCCGGGCAAAATCCATTTCATGAGTTACTATCACCATGGTAATGCCTTCTTTGGTAAGGCGGCGGATAACCGACAGCACCTCGCTGATCATGGTCGGATCAAGCGCCGAGGTCGGCTCGTCGAACAGGATGATTTCAGGCTTCATGGCCAGGCAGCGAGCAATCGCCACCCGTTGTTTCTGACCACCGGAAAGCTCGTCCGGATAGCTGTCGGTTTTCTCGGCAAGCCCTACCAGCTTGAGAAGTTCCAGGGATTTCAGCTCCGCATCCTGCCTGCTCATCCCCCGCAGTTTAATGGGAGCGATGGTCAGGTTTTCCAATACGGACAGATGGGAAAACAGATTGAACGATTGAAACACCATGTTCATCTTCTGACGTATTCTCGGCACATCGGCCTTGGCATCCAGTATATTGACCCCGTCAACATGAATGGAGCCGCCGCTCGGACGGTCAAGCAGGTTGAGGCAGCGCAGAAAGGTGCTTTTGCCGGTGCCGGAAGGGCCGATGATGGAGATGACCTCACCTTTTTTTATGTCGATGGTGATGTCTTTCAGTACGGTCAAATCATCATATGTTTTGGAGAGATGCTCTATCTTTATCATACGCGGGCCACCTTTCTCCTTTTCAATTTCGGGTCGGTTCTCCGTTCCAGATATTCCAGCGACTGCATGAGAATCCACGATATCAAAAAGTAGAGAATCGCTACCATAACCAGCGGAAAGAAGGCGTCAAAGGTACGGCTGCGAATGATGTCGCTGGCCTTGGTCAGATCCTGCACCGCAATATAGCCGACAATGGAGGTCATTTTCACCAGGGAAATGAATTCACCCTTATAGATCGGCAAAATGCGCCGCACGGTTTGCGGCAGGATAATGTGGAGGAATGTGCTGATCCTGGTGAAACCCATGGCAATGCCGGCCTCGCCCTGACCTTTGTCAACACCCTCGATGCCAGTTCTGAAGATCTCCGCCACATAGGCGGCAAAATTCATCCCGAAAGCGATAACCGCAACCAGTACCGGATTGATGTTTACCGAGGCAAAGACGACATAGAAGATCAGCATCAAAAGCACCAGCACTGGAGTGCCCCGCAAAATGGAGATGTAGAGTTTGGCGGGCAGGTTCATCAGAGCATTTCGCGACATCCGCATGAAGCAGACCAGCGCTCCCAGCAGTGTGCCGAAAATAGTCGCCAATACGGCAATGACAACCGTAGTCTTGAGCCCATCCAGAATCAGCAGGTAGCGGTTTTCCTTGATAATGTTGCTCTGAAAACTGTTGGCGATGCCTGTCAGGAAGGATGGTGGCGTTGGTTCGGAAGCTTTTTTTTCTGCCGACGCGTCAGGCGCGGCACAGTTCTTCTTCAGGGTAAACACTCCAGCGCCCAAATTATAATAGGGCTCGGAAAAAGCGATCTGTTTCTTTCTCTCTTCCGTGATCATCAGGGTGCTGGTAATCATGTCGATCTTGTTTGTAGATGCAGCGGCAATCAGACTGCCAAACTCCATATCCTGCTGTTTGAGCTCTTTGCCCTGAGACGCTGCAAACCGTTCCGAAAGCTCGACATCAAATCCGATCAGCCTGTTATCCTTTACGATCGTAAAAGGAAGACCCTTGTCACTTACCATACCCACTACAAGCGTGCCCTTTGATGCACTGTTCTTTATCTCCGGCATCCGGGTTTCGCCCTTTATTATCCAGCGGCTGACCATGTCGTCATAGATGCCGTTCTCCTTGATCTGCCGCAAAAAGGCATTGAACTTTTCCCGCAAATCATTATTGCTCTTGTTGAAACCGATGCCAATGGGAACGGCAAACAGGGATTTTCCCACCATGGTTAATTCAGAATCACTGCGCATGATTTCCAGCAGGGTCTCATAGGTATACATGGCGGCATCGATTTTGCCGGATTTTACCGCAAGCAGTATGTCGGAGGGGGATTTGTACTGCAGGATGGCTGCGTTCGGGAAGTTTTTTGTCACATAGGTATCATGCACGGAGCCGAGCAGCACCCCGATCCGTTTGTCTTTCAGGTCGTCAACCGAGGTAATTTTCGCGCCGTCAAGGATTGAGCCGGCTGCGGTTTTCGCAGGGTGCGCCGCTGCCGTGCCGCCGTTCGGCCGCGCGGAGCGCCTGACCAAGGCGGATATATCATTTACGATATATGGATCGGAATACCGTATCAGCTTTTTGCGTTCTTCCGTGACCTTGAAATTGGCCAGGGCAAAATCGATTTTACCTGATTGTAGCGCCGGAATCAGTCCTTCAAAGTTCATATCTGTTATTTCGACTATTTTCCCGAGACGTTCACCGATCAACCGGCTGATCTCGACATCAAGGCCGGTAAGTATCCCGTTCGCCTGGAAAGAAAATGGTTCGATGGTAGCGCAGGTTCCCATTTTCAGCACACCCTTGGTAGGCGCGTCGTTACGTACCGAAAGCTGAGGCGTTGTGGTATATTTCGTATCAACCCATTTCTGCCGCAGACGCTGCAGAGCGCCTTCCTTCTTCAAATCCCGGAAGACCCGGTTGATTTCCGCTTGCAGCGCGCTATTTTCCATTTTTATTGCTGCGGCTACTTCAAGCTTGGAGACCGGCTCATCCAGTATTACCAACTCCGGGTTTTTCTCCACCAGGCTCTGAAGTACGCTCTTGTCATAGATAAAAGCATCTGCCTTGTTACTCTTTACCGCAAGTGCGGCATCTGCCGAGGCGGTTAAGATTACGAATTCTGATTTCGGGAAATATTTCCGGGCCGCCAGATCTCCCGCCGATCCGGTCAGGACACAGATCCTTTTACCGTCTATCTGTTGTAATGAGGTAATTTCCCCGCTTTTGCCGCAGCCGGTGAAAAAAGTTGCGGCCACCAAAACTGAAAATATTAATTGCACCGTTTTATTCATACATTTTCCTCACCGTATCCCAAAGTACCCGCTCCGTGACGCGTGGCTTATCCTATTTTTTGACCAGCGCCGCAATGCCGCCGGTGTAATACGGTTCGGAAAACAGCACCTTCTTCGCACGCTCCTCGGTAATGGTGATGCAGGAGCCGATCATGTCCACCTTGCCGGCCATCAGCGCCGGAATCATCGCGCCAAAATCCATGTTGACTATTTCGAGATTCATATCAAGTTTTTGCGCAATATAATGGGCAAGTTCGATATCAAAACCGACAATTTTTTGTGAACCGTCCATAAATGAGAACGGCTCGGTTATGGCCGCTGTGCCGAGCTTCAGCAGCCCTTTGCTTCCGCTTGACTTTATATCAGGCATTGCGGCCGGATTCCCTGTTTTGGGGAGCCAACGCAGCAACATGGCATCATATACGCCATTCTTTTTTACTTCACTCACAACGAGGTCGATGTTTTTCTTCAGCTCTTGTTTGTCCTGTTGAACAGCAAAACCATAGTTATCGATGGTGAGCATTTCGGGCAGGACGGTAAGTCCACTGTTTTTTGCTGCAATATTTTTAAGAATAGGTTCATCATATGCCGCCGCATCTGCCTTGCCGGCTTTTACCGCCAGTGCGGTGTCAAGCACGCTGTTGAAATATTTGAATTTTGCGTTGGGGAATTTAGACAGCACGAGTTTATCGGCAGCGGTTCCCGTAGGGACCGCGAACTCTTTTCCATCCAGTTGTTGAAGCTTTGTAATGCTCTCTCTTTTACTGCAGCCGATAACCATGACTTCTGAGTAACTTCATCGTAAGTATCTGAATTTATGTGGTCATACAGTTTGTGGTTCGTCTTGTAATGATACCAGCTTGAAGCCCATTTCCTGGGCTC
>CAIOXL010000120.1 GCA_903862245.1 uncultured Geobacteraceae bacterium
ATATTGACGGTTCGATCTCATCCTCATAGATAAAAATTGCAGACAGGGTCAGTTTAGGCAAAATCGCAAGTCCGACAGACTCCTAGCTGCAATTTCGCATCAACTGATATTTTGCCTTAGACACAAAAACTGAGACGGCTGTCCGCGATTCATCCGGACAGCCGTCTCACTCTGCAGCAGTGGCACCATCACACTGTTATTTCAGAAGAATTTCAATTTTGGCAGTTTTCTTGGTTTCTGCAATGAATTGCTGGACGGCATCGTTGATCTTCTGCCCCTTGAGGTACCCCTCGATTTTTTCTTTCACGTCCTTGTAGTCGGTGGTCTCTGCAGTTTTTTTCTCCACAAGCTTGATAATGTGAAAGCCGAACTGGGTTTCAACAACCGAGCTGATTTCACCCGGTTTCAGCGCAAAAGCTGCTTTTTCAAACGGTTCCACCATCTGGCCCCTGCCGAAGAAACCAAGATCCCCCCCCTGCTGACTGCTGGGGCAGGTTGAATTGTCTTTAGCTAAAGCGGCAAAGTCGGCTCCACCGGCCAACTCTTTACGCAGTTTTTCAGCTTTTTCCAGGGCTTTTTTCTTCTCCTCCCCGGATGCTTTGCTGTCAAGTCCGATCAGGATGTGGCTGGCTTTGACCGTCTCAGGCAGTTTGAATTTATCCAGGTTCTTGTCGTAGAAACTGCGAATGTCCGCTTCCGGCACAACAGCCTTCGGCACAAAAGTGACATCAACAAAATGGGAGATCATCACTTCGCGGCGGGTATATTCGCGCAGGTCCTTCTCATTCATCTCCATACCCTTGATGGTGTTTTTGAATTCCTCCTCGTCCTTGAAGCGGGCTTTCCCCTGCGCCACACTGGCATCAACCTTCTTGTCCAGATCCTTTACCTCCAGCTTTGCCGCGGCCTGATACAGCAGCTCCGCTGACACCAACTGCTCCACGGCCTGTTTGGCAATGGCCGCCTGCTGATCCACCGGCACTTCCTCCCCGCGCATCATAACTTTTTTTACACGGCGTAACTCCACGGCATCAATGGCAACACCGTTGACACGCGCGACAAGCTCCTGAGGCGGTGCAACGACCGGAGAAGCCGCAACGGCGGGAGCACTCTCTTTTTTCACCTCGGGCTCGGCAGCGTCGGCAAAACCGCCCCATGACACAGTAGCGACAAGAAAACCTCTTAACAACCATCCTGACAAATGCATGTTTTTCATTGCAGACAACTCTCCTTGTTATAAAATATACGTCCGTTTTTCATGATCAATCTCTTCAGATGGGCAAGCCTAGCATACTTTAAACCTATTTTGCATCAACTGCGTTTGGCCGTCATCAATATTACCGGAACAGCGCCACCCCATTGGTATACTCCCCGGCCATATCTCGCACAAACAGGGGGGCTTCCACCACCGGAGTGCTGTGCCTCCCCTTGGCCAGCTCAACCATGAACATGGTTGCCGGCGACTCTGCATTAGTATGAATCATCCGCAGACGCAGGACAGATAACTTCATATCTGCCGCCAGCGCCATGAATTCAGACAGGCGTGACGGGAGATGAATGAAGCAGATTCTCCCGGATGGCTTGACCAGATATTTGGCTGCGGCAAGAAAATCAGCAAGCCCGGCCGTTGTCTCATGGCGGGCACTGTCACGACCTGCTTTGGGACTGATTTTTCCGGTTCCGGCCTTGCGAAATGGTGGATTGGAGACAATCAGATCAAACGTTGAGACAGGGTAGCTCCTGCGCAGACCAGCAACGTCTCCGGCATACACGGAGACCCAGTCCATAAGGAGGTTGTGCCGGATATTCCGCTCCGTCAGCGCCGCCATTTCAGGGTTGTTTTCCACCGCCACCACGGATGCGGACCGGTTCAGCCGGGCCAGCACCAGAGAAATGATACCGCACCCGGCGCCAAGATCCATGCACCGTCCGCCCGGCCCCAGCTCCGGGCAGAACCGGGCGAGAAGAAGGGGGTCCAGTGAATACCGGTAGCCATTCCTCGGCTGAAACAGCTGCAGATCAAACTGTTTGAGATCATCTACGGTTTCCAAGGCCCTTTACCCCTCCGGTACCGTTTTTTTCCTCCGGATCAGCCACTCTCGGAGCAGCATTCCGGCAAACAGCGCAAATGACCCAAGTGTCAGGTACTTGCCGACCTTGAAGGGGAGCGGATCGAACCGGAACTCGACCGTGTGGGTTCCGGGGGTTAGATACACACCTCGGAGGATGTGATCAACCGGAATGATTTCAGCAGGTTTTCCGTCCACTGCTGCCTTCCACCCCTTGAAATATTTTTCACCAAGAACTAGGAGAGTGTTCTGGGAGGTTATTACGGAGGCCAGGATCTCGTCAGCTTTATAGGTGCTGATGGTTACACTGCCAAAGGAAAGTGATGTTACTGTATTAGTATCTGCCATGGGAATGGGCGGGGCTGACTCTACGACAGCAACTTTGCGTGGGTCAAAGGCAGGATTTTGAAGGATTGCAAGTGTCTGTTGCATATTATTTATCTGAACAACAGCCGGAACCAGCCACCCCTTGGGAAGAACTGAGGTGTTTTCTAGAACGATCTGGCCAGCACTCTCAGGCTGAAAAGCTATAGTGTACTTCTGACCCAGCTGAGATTTGTCCTGGGCATATTGAGCCGCCCCGTACACAAGGTACTTGACATTCATTATGTCCGGCATGGATGACGACAAGGTGAAGGCATCCAGGAAATTCAGCCATCTCTGCTGCTGAACAGGGTTTGAAGTAAACATAACCGGGAGTTGATTGCTCACAAATCTCATCGGGTCCGTTCCATCCAAGGGGAGTACACGGAACGTTTTAGGTTCTCGGGTAAGGAACTCTATCACAGGCGTTTTGGCTTCATTAACCTTGTGTGGTGGATCTACAAGGAACATGAACTTGGCGTTGATTCTACCGACATCACCGATATAGAGCGCAAGCAGGAGAAACGGGATCATGCTCGTGGCAATCCATTTTCGTGAGCAGACAAGGATAGCGGCTGCGTAGGCTATCGAAACAGCAATGGCAATCCAGGTTTCAACCATCATGTTGTGCCAGCGCTGTTCTAGTAATTGAGGCCCTTGCTCGTAGCGAGTTGGCTGGCTGATCATCCCGTTAAGGAAGTTGAGCCAATACTGTTTTCCTGCCGTCAGCAAACCGAGAACTATGAGAAGAATGAGGGGGAGTGCAAGGATACCATACTGGTATAGCCTGAATTGCCGCGTCTTTCTAAACTCTTTATCCAGCAGAATATCAAGCCCCAGCGCCGCGATTACTCCGAGTCCCATAACCGGAACAAACATCATCATCTTGGGAACCCGGAAGCGATCGATGCCGGGGAAATAGTCAAAGAGGATGTTATAAAAGGGGGTGTATTTTCCCATAGAGAAGAGAATGCCCACAACAACGGCAGCGAGTGCCAACCAAACATAACGGTCACGTCGGAATATCAGAGGGAGCGGCAGGAGCAGCCAGGGGAGAAGGCCCATATAGCTGACAGTTTGCGTAAAACGCATTCGTCCCCAGTAATAGGCCATAATGTTTGTGGGATTAGCTCCACCCTCCTGTCGGGAAAGTCCGAACAAACCTGGGATAACAAAGGCAGCGAGCTCTTCCGGCGGTAATGACCAGGACATAGCCTCTTCACGCTCAAGCCCCCCCTTTGCTTTTCCGGCGCCGCTGTCAGAACCAGCTGTTGCAGTAATGTTTGCACCGCTGTTTATGCCGCGGTTTGTATCTTTGGACCAATCGGCAAGGGGGGCGAGGGAAATTGCCACCGTAGTGAGAAAGAACAGCAATAGCGCCAGATTCAGGCCGACCAGCCTGAATAATTCCTTTCTACCGCCCTGGTTCTCTTGGATTATGATGCCGATGGTTCTCAATACGCCATACGCCCCCATCGCCAGGCAGGTATAATATGCAATTTGCCAATGGATATTAAAAAACTGGAACGCCAGGACGAATCCGGTGGTGAGGAAAGAAATAAGGCGTCTTGTCTGAAAGCCCTTTTCAATAAAGTAGAAGGCCCATGGAGCAAATGAAATTGTAGCTATCTTCATTACATGTCCGGCGTTTATGAGTGATGCGTTTTCCGGTGCGATCGCAAATATGAGGCCGCCGAGCAAAGAAGCGATCCGGCTAGCCCCGATCAAGCGGCAGTAGCAGTACATACCGGCTGCTCCGAAGAACAGGTGCAGCACGATAAACCAAGCCACGCTGGTGGGGGGGGGGATCAGATGATACATAATGTTACGGAAGCCAAGGAATTGCAGTGAATTTGTTCCGCCCCCCACCGACGTGCCGCCGTTGGTTAACATATCCCATCCGGCACTGGACAGATTAATTTTGAACATATCCAAAATACTGGTCTTCGCAATATCAAGGACGTACCAGTAATATTCATTGCTGATGTCCGGGGCACGTATGATCTTGGTGGTTATGAGGATGGAGGAGAAACAGAGCAGTAACAGCGCCAGCAGTACGACTTGAAACAAGATATCTTTTTTTCTTTCACTCATTGCATATCCCTTTATACCTAAATGAAATTACTGTGCCCAATAAACACCTGTTACGTAGTTTCAGTACGCCCATACGACATCTCAGTCAAGGGTGCACGGAGGGAGGCCAGGGGCGTGGTCGGCTTGTTTATCACGAAACGGTCTTTAAGGGCGATTGCCGGACGCTCTATTATCTGGTACGAGGTCTCCGTAACAACAAGCGCCAGAAGAGCGGCAAAAACTGTCCTGGCATAACCGTGGCTCTCGGTATGCAAAATCATATTTATGAAATCATGCCAAAGATAGAGACCATAGGAGCGCTTCCCAAGCCAGACGAGAACCGGGTGCGACAGTAGCGCCTTTGTTCTCTCGGCACCTGGTGTCACAATTGCCCAAAGCAGCATTGCCGAAAACATGGCCGTAAGAAGAAAGCCATACCAGTATCGCCAGGGATAATTCTCGTTACAGGTGCCTATAAGGCAGATGAGACCGGTTATACTCAAAAGGGGAAGCAACCGTGAAACCTTGCCGGGTACAGCCAAATCATTCCGGAAATGCAGCAAAATGCCGATCAGACAACCAAACAGTATCGAATCAAGCCTTGTATCCAAGGCATAATACACACGGGCTCCCCCAAAACCAGAGGCATACAGGACTGTTCTCTCAAGTGTTGAAGCAGATGCCAATAACAGAGTGCATGCAAATAATGCTTTTGGTCCGAATCTGCGGACTATGGCAAACATCGTCATCGGCCACAGAAGGTAGAATTGCTCTTCTACCGACAAAGACCACGTATGCCCCAGCTCACCGGGGTCATGAATACCAAGCGCCAATGACCAATTTGATAAGTAGAAAAGCACAATACCAATGCTGATATAATGTCGAGAAGGATGTTGGGAAAAAACCGCCATGCCTGCATATATTACCAACAGGAACAGAAGTGCCGGAAATAGCCGTAAAAAACGCCGGATATAAAAGTTTTTAAAACATATATCACCGTTCTCCCGGTACTCGTGCAGCAGAATTGACGTGATAAGGTAGCCGCTCAGAACAAAAAAAATATCGACACCGAAGTACCCACCCACAAAACCGGGGACTTTCCAATGATAGAGGCAAACGACAAGAATCGCGATTCCCCTGAGGCCATCCAATGCCCTAGAATACCTCACCGTTTTACCCCGATTTTGTTTTTATAGGACAGATCCAGTCTATCTGCAAAGTCACGCCAGTTGAATACGGTCAAGATATGACGTCGCCCGTCGGCTCCATACATTCGTGCACGGATCCGATCGTGGAGGAGGGCCGCACTCAGCTCAGCCATCTCATCATCGTTACCTGGTTGGCACAAGTATCCTGAAATTCCGTCATTAAGATATTCAGGGACCTGCCCAATCCGGTCCGCAACAACCGGTATTCCTGAACTGACAATTTCAATTAACTTGGCTGGACATTTGGCACGGTTGACCAATGTGTCATCCAACGGGTAGAGCCCAACATCCGCTGCTGCCAGATAGTCCGGTATCTCGTCCGGATTCAGCCAACCAGCCAAAACAAGTGCTGATGAGAACCCAAATTCTTGTGCAGCGGTAAGCAGTTGAGTCTCTTCTTCATGGCGCCCCTTGCCCACAACCAGAAAGCGAACCCCCGGTACGCGCTGGTGTATTTTTGCGAAGACCCGGTACAGACGGTCCTGGGCGAACTCGAAGAATCGGGTATACAACAGCACGACCGGTTCATTGATCCCTATGCCAAACTTCGCCCGGATGCTGGCACCGTCTCCCCGGACCATCTCCTGCACGCAGTTTGGCAGATACAGAACCCGTTCCGCAGGCACCCCGATCCCGCACGTAAGTTTCTCCAGTTCCCTGCTGGCGACAGTAACCCCTGCACAGTTACGCAACAGCCACTGTTCCTGAAACGCAAAGAATCGTTTCTCAAACGGAGAGTAATTGTGGAGTTCATTCATGCCACCGTAGCCTTCCCAGTCATCTGTATCAACAAATAGCGGCGGCAACGTAAGCCCCAGCCGCTGCAGCGACAGATGCAGCATTGACGACAGCCCTCCGTATCCCTTGGGCTTGAAAAGATGAATGACTTCAGGCTTCTCTGCCAGGGTTGCACGCAGCATGCGCCACACCAAAGGCAGCGTCCCAAATACTTTTCCGCAGCACGGGAGAGTGACGTTGAGTAGTCGTACACCGTTCACTACCTCCACCCTGCCAGAGTCTTCCGGGTTCGTGTACGGAGGCGCAACAATAGTCACCGTATGACCGACCTTCTGCAACGCGGCAGCCAGCGGCAGCATACGGGCAATGACCGTCCCCTTGGGACGGATACCGAAAGGCGCGAGAAAGACAATCTTCATTTAGCACCAGCCACGGCCTGATACATCAGCACGAACTCCACAACTCTGGTACGCATATCAAACTGCTCAGCCACCGTCCGGAGCCCGGCTGACGATATCCGCTCCCAAAGCTCCACATCAGTCAGAAGCAGTTTCATTTTCTCGGCCATCGACTCAACACTCCCCACCGGCACCACAAATCCGTTCACACCGTCGATAATGATCTCCCTCATCCCGGCTATGTCATTGGCTACCACCGGCACACCGTAAGCCATAGCCTCCAGGAGGGAAATGCTCAGACACTCATTCAGGGAGGAGTGAACCAGCAGATATGCCCGCTTGAACACATCCGGGGCATTTTGGGTCGGGCCGGGAAACCGGATCACGTCCTTAAGGCCGTTCGTGCCAACAAACTCACGCAGACCGGCAACAAAGGAACGGGCTGACAGGCCGATAGTCCCGTACAGATATAAAACCGCATCCAGAGGTTGGAGCGCGGCAAAAGCCTTCACAAGAAGATCCTGCCCCTTGTTGGCGTTGATACTGCCAAACATGACAACGGATCGACTGCGGGTGGGGACCGGTGTCTGCTTTTCCGGCAGGCGGATAGCGTTCAGAATAACCTGTGAGGAGCGGACCGGAATCTCCGCATAATGTTCAGCACAGTTCTCAGCGCAATAAATAACCCGATCGGCCCGCGCCATGATAGCCCGCAGCAGCCACCCCTTATCAGCTTTTTCGTGCAGGTGAAATACCACTGTTGCACCCAGGAGCTTTGCCACCAGCGCCATGGGGGCCATTTTGACACTGTGGGCGTGCATTATGTCACATTTCCGGAGTAGCCACGGCAGGAGAAAAATCCCGAGGAAGCGCTTTACTCTCCACAGCAGCGGCGTCCTGTCCCCCAGTGTAACCACCTCAACACCCGCCCTGCGCAGGTCGTCAGCATACACACCGTCATAGGCAAAAAATACGGATGGCATTATTTCTGTCCGGTCAAACGAAGTAAGCAGGGCATACACTACAGCCGGGACTCCGCTGCGGCGTGAGTCATGCATCACATGCAATACACGTAACGGCCTGATCATATTACCCTCTTAACCGGAATAGCGTTTTGAGCAGACGTACCCATCCCAGACCGGCTTCCCGCATAAACCGGGGACGACGCAACAGATAACGTGCAGCGCTGTACGGGGTTTTCCGGCACTTGTTCACAAACGTCAGCCATTTCTCAAGCAGAACCTGTGAAAATGCCGCCTTCGGGTAAACGCGCAGTTCACTATTGCGTCTGACGAGTGAGACAAGCCAGTCATCAGCCGCCTGGAAAGGATGCTCCATACCAGCAGACTCGCAGATACTTATGGCCTGATGTGTCAGGAAGTCCTCCGGCGTTGGCACAAAACCAGCTTCTTCAAGCTGCCGCTTGCGCACCCGCCCGGCGGTCTCAATCTGGGTTTTTGAGAGGCGCTGCGTCACCTGATCGGGGTGAACACGATAGTCAAGCAGCACCTCCGGGAGGTTGGCCATATCCATGTACTTCAGTGCCCGTACCCACAGATCATAGTCCTCGGCATGGAGATACTCCGGATCGTAGCGGAGCCCATAGGAGTCAAACACACAGCGCCGCAGCATAATCGTAGGATGCGCAAGAGAACAGGAGAAAAGCATTGCAGACCGCACGGAATCGGGTGCCGATTCCCAGCGGACAACCTTGTGTACCCCTTGGCCAAACTTTCTGAACCAGGTACCGCAGACACCGGCGTTCGGGTGGGCATCAAGAAAAGCGACCTGTTTTTCCAAACGCTCCGGCAGACTGATATCGTCACAGTCCATTCTTGCAATGTACTCGCCTTGTGACAGTTCAAAACCCCTGTTGAGAGAAGCAATCAGGCCAAGATTCTGCGTGTTGTGAACCAGTCTGATTCGATGATCGTCAAATGACGTCAGGACGTCTACCGAACGATCACAAGAACCATCATTGATAACAAGAAGCTCAAAATCAGTGAACGACTGGCCAAGAATACTGGCCACAGCTTCACGCAAATACGCTTCCCCGTTATAGACCGGCATCAAAACAGTTACGCGCGGCGCTCCGTTCATAATCGCAGCCATCCTTCCGGGACGAGATCAGCGGTGTTTATCACCTGATCTGAAAACCACCGCTCCGGGGCGACCACCACACTGTCCCTGGCGGAACCAAGCCATGCCCCCCACCAACTGAATGAACTATTGGCAACAATATGATGTTTGCAGACACTCATCAGTCGCAAATCTTCGGAAGCACTACGTGCGCCATTCCCTTCCACATAAACCACCGGCAGAGAGGTCTGCAGGTGATCTTTCACCCACCCGGGATCATCAGAGAACACGAAAAGATGCGGGTTCTCCACCCGTTCCTGCACCGTCTGCAGCGCGGCATGGTAATAATCGAGGGGAAGCGTGCCATGATACGCAGCGGCGCTGGCATTTGTTATGTAATCCCCCCTGCGGACATGGATCGAGACAGAGTTGCTCTCCTCAATCATCGTGAGCGTTTCCCTGTTCATGCCTTGTGGCTCGGCAACCAATTGAAAATCACTGCGGATTATTTCTGCGGCATCACGGAAATATTTCTCACTTTGCCAGTAGCCGTCAAGATAAGCATCGCCCGTAATCTGCAGAATTTCCGGATTGAAATGGAAGTGTTTTTCCGTAATATAACTGGAGGGAACCGCATACCCTATTCCATTCATCAGACGTTTCACTATCTTCGGCCAACGGCGAGTATCACGACCCCTCAAGCGGTCTGAATCATCCGCCGCCGCATTATCGGCGACCAGAGTAAAAACATCGAGTTCATAGCGGCGTGCTGTGTCGCCCGGTGCCTCCTTTCCGAACCACCGGGTGTCAAGCTTCAGTACCTCGGCATTGACATGTGCCAATCTGCGAGCCGCAGCATACTGGAACATTTGGTTTCCCAATCCTCCCCACAGCTTGACAATGATCACGGGCGTCCGCTCCGACAGAAATTTTTGTAAAGTGCTTCATAATCCCGCGCGATTCTGCTCCATGTAAAACGTTCACGCCAGGCGGCATACCCGCTTTCTGCCAACCGATCATTACCTGTTCTGTCGCAGAAGCGCTCCGAAAGCATCTTGGAAGACGTGGGCACATGTGCCCATGATCGACCCTTTGCATCCGTACGTGTCGGAAGCAGCATCCCGCCGCCTGACCACTCCACTATCTCAGCAGAATTACCAACGTCGGTGGTTAAAAAAGGTGTGTGCGATGCCATACATTCAAACAGTACCAGAGGTGAACATTCAATGTTCGAAGGAAACAGGAATAAATCTGCTGTCTGATAGGCCGCAACCGTCTCCGCACGGGACAGTGCGGTAACCACTATACGTTTGCCATCAGTACGACGGTGCGGCCAGGCGTTAAAAATTGTTTTTCTGAGGGAGCACGTCCTGCCGCACCCTCCGCCAAAATCATTGGCAACAATCAACAGGGTTGCGTTACTGACGCTGGCTTTGGAAAAAATTCTGATAGCTTCCGAATGCCCTTTCAGGCCGGTGTGTGAGCCCACGTGGAGCACAAGGAAGTGATCTGGGGGAATACCGAGTCTGGCCCGGATACCAATCTCCGGGCGTGCTGAAAATTCGCTCTCGGAAGCCCCATTCGGAATAACCATCACATTCTTTACACCGTTGTTCCTGGCAAAATTGATGTCCCGGTAATTGTTGGAAAGGAAAATGTTCATATCATATTGCTTCATCCAGCGTGGCATAGAAGCAAAATACTCTGTGAAGCGGGGATGATTCAACTCTGAGAAACCGGTGGGAACAAGGATTTTTACCGCCCTGATGCCGTCAAGCATCGAGATCATGGCGTCGGTAGCCCATTGCTGTGCGGCGAAGTTGGTTATCACGTCAAAGTTGGACTCTGTCAGGAAACGCCGATACCGCTCCACCTCGCCAGTCATACCTAAAGCGAGTTTACCACTGACACCAAACTCTTCGATTGTTACACCGTTGACCACCGCCTCGCTTCGCTCTGGCAGAAGCGCTGTTGCGACAGTAACCTCATGGCCAAAGGACGCAAGCCGTTCAGAAAGTTGCTTCACAACCTCCTGCATACCGCCGACTGACGGGTGATAGAATTCGACCGTATGGAGAATTTTCATGTCCGCAACGCTGCCACCATTTTTTTTACCGATCGAGAGGCAACACTCAAAGACTTATGTATTTTGTCCTGGAACTGGCGCAGACGAACATTGCTGAGATACACACCACTGATGTCCGCACGTTCTCCCCAAGCCAGAAAATCAGAAAAAACTGATGTGCGCTGTTGCCATACCTCTACACACTCCTGCCGGACGCTGTTTGCTGCATCATCACGGTAGCGGACCAACGGCTCGGGGCAATAGGCAAAATCTGTGACCGCCGCAACCCGTAACCAGAGAGCATAATCCTCCAGCGCCTTCAGTCCGGGATCTTCGGGGAAACCGCCTGTTGTGGCGAGCACAGAGCGGTGAACTGCCGCAGAACTACAGATAACATGATTAACCATCAGCAAGTCGTTGAAACAAAAGCGGGTACCTGTCACAGACAGATACTCGCCTTGAGAGCCTTTTCCAGGGGCGATCCGTGTCGCGTTTGAGCACACGGCCCTGCAGCCAAGCAGATCCGCGTGCTGAAGCTGTTTTTCCAGTTTGTTCGGCATCCATTCATCGTCATTATCGAGAAAAGCCAGCCATTCGCCCTTGCTTTCGGCAATGCCGCGGTTACGCGGAACTGCCGGTCGGCCACTTCTCTCCCCTGGAATCCATCGGACTCGGTTATCGCGAATAGCCGTGACGACCCGTTGGCTCTCATCAGTTGAACCGTCATCGCACACAAGAACCTCACGGGGAGGAAGTGACTGGGCCAACACGGTATAAATAGCCTTTTCCAGAAGTTCCGCACGGTTCCAGGTCGGAATTATGACAGAAACATCAGGCACGTGTTGCCCATGATTTTTCTGTTTGAGTCCGGTACATCTCCACCCAGACATCAAGCAGTTTTGATTCTGATGTATCCACAAGGAAATTTGCAAGAAATGTCCGGCAGGCTGCTTCACACTCTTCCCGAGTTGGAGAAGACATGCTTTTACCGGCAATAACCTCCACGTTGTACGTGCCCATCCATGAATTTTTACGTACCGTCCGTGCCCTGAAACCAAAACTTTTCAGCATGGCTTTTAGAAGACGGACCGTGTATCCCTCACAGTGCACCGCCCAGTGCGCTTCATGAGAACCAAAAAGATGCCGTTCTGCCACAGCCTGTTTTTTTAGCGAAGAGAAGGGATTCAGGATGACACCGGCAGTCCGTGCAAAATCAGGGACCTCAATATGAAGCACTCCCCCTTCTGACAGCCAGGAGTTCCATGACGAAAGGAGTGCACAGGCTACCGGGCGAGGGAAATGTTCAAATACGTGGTGCAGGCGGATTTCATCAATACTTTCTGCAGGATAGCTAAGCTGAAGAAGATCGGCGTGAAGATCGGCCACGCTTTTTTCCTGAACGGAGTGTTCGGTTGGAGGAAAATCGATATTTATATAACCAGGGAGGTAGTGCTGGCCGCAACCGAGATGCAATTTCATAATTCAGCTACTCCATTTCGGTGCCAATCATGCCGGCATCGCTTCCATACAAAATAACAATACGGTGCAGTAAACATCGCCGTGATTACAAAATAACCGGCAGTCACCCCCATGGAAGCGTAGTGTTTCCCCATGTACCAGGTTACACCACCTTGGAGCAAAGATGAACAGAGCGTCATTCTAACCAACGGTTCTTGCTTGTGTGCGCGCAGATAATTGGCAAACGCACCGGAAAGTATCTGAAAACAGACATTTCCGAACAGCAAAGCCGCCTGCCAGGCAGGAATAAACCTTCTGCCGATGGTAAAATATTCCTGCAATATCCAGATTGCGCAAACTCCAACCGCTGTGCCTATAAGTGCCAATGTCAGGGCGTGTCTTGTTACCTGATAAAAAAGGCGGTCAAGCCCCTCCCAGTCACAAACTGCGATGCGTTTACCAAATTCAGGAGTTTTAGCATGCAGCAGCGTCATGCTACCAGCAAGAAGAGCATTCGCCGCAGTAAGTGTCATCCCCATCTGCCCTGCCACCACGGATCCATGATATTGAAAAAGTACCGGATTAAACAGCTGAAAGATGAAATATGCCGCGCCCGAAGAAACCGCCATCCGCCACTGCATCGGCCATATCTCTCCCCACCAGGAAAGTCCGCCCGGCGCCTTACGCAGAGTGCGTTCATCGCCAAACCACCCCTGCCATGCCAGCTTTACCAGCTCCAGCCGCTTGACTAACAGGTAGCCCCAAGAAATGGACAAGGCACCCAGATTGACTGCAAACGCAGCGTATAACCCGCCATGGAGCCCAATAACCAGCCAGCAGAGAAGCGAACTCAGTATGGCTGCCACCAACTCCCGTTTGTTAACCGTCACCACATCGCCGCTTCCCATGATAATGGAAAAAAACGGCGTAACAAAAAGGTTGAGTGACGTGCCGACAACCGCCAGAATCCATGGGAGACGCCAGTGAAAATCTACGTTCCCTTTTTGCCCAAAAAAGAAGAGGCCCGCCGGAATCAGCACTATCATCATCAAGATAGCTGCAATGCCAAACCAGAGTGTCGTCTTGCAGAGAAGGTCTGTAAATCGTTTCAAAGCAACCGGTTTACCCTCCAATCGCCCATTACGCCCCCATGACAGGTTTACGAACTCATGGCTGGCAAACTGGGCCAGAACGAACATCAGGCCAAGATCAAAAAAGGTCTGTAACCCCAGAAGACTGCCAAAAGTGAAGTAGAATCCCTGCTCTGGAGCTGTGAGTCTGGTAGCGATGACAATCATTGTGATCGGCCCGGAGACAAGCCCCCAACTCCTCGCGAGAATCCCGAAGGTTACCGCCCTGTCGAAGCCAAGAAAGCGAAGAAAATTTTTAAGCATGGCTGTAGCGAATAACGGTCGCTTTCTCCAGTGTGATCATACCGCCGCCCATCATCCCGTCGATGCGCGGCATGATGGCGTTGATCTTCTCCTCCGTATCGACGACCTCAACCACAAGCGGCAGATCGGCGGAAAGATCCAGCAGTTTTTGTGTGTGCCAGATCCGGTTGGCTCCATAGCCGCAGATTCCGCGCAGCACTGTCGCCCCCGCAAAACCTTCGCTCCGCAGCAGTTCCACCAGCGCCTCGTACAGCGGCTTGTGTCCGTGACGGTCGCCCTCACCAATAAAAATTCGCATCAATAGCTGTTCGCCGATCAGTTTTGTCATACCGGTATCCTCACGCCAATGTTCGCACGGTTACAATTCCCAACCAGGTACAAAACAGGCAGACGGCAACACTGGCCAGAATATTGATAAACGCCGTCAGGAACTGTCCATCTTCAAGCAGGGCAAAAGTTTCGTAGCTGAATGTGGAAAACGTCGTCAAACCGCCCAGAAATCCGACCGTCAACCCGAGCCGCAGCGTATCCGGAATAGCCGTACTGCGCAGGCCGAGCTCCATGACCAGGCCGATCATGTAGGCACCGATGATATTGACCACAAGGGTGCCGTACGGAAAGGCACGCCCCAGAAGACTGTAGATCCAACCGGACAGGTAGTAACGGGCAAGCCCCCCTCCGGCACAAAAAAAAGCTATTGTTGCAGCACTTTTCATTGCAGTGGTTCTCCACGGGGCATCGTTACAGATCCTCACCGGTTGTCGTCAGGACCAGCTTACCATGCTTAACCCCTTTGACACTGATCAATTCATTGGCGATCTGCTTCACCAGCAGGACTGTTCCGCGAATTACCAGTACTTCAAGACAGTTGTGGGCATCAAGATGGACATGCAGGGCAGAAACGATCTGATCATGATGGGCATGTTGGTGATCTGTCAGCTTGTCGGCAAGATCCCTCACGTGATGGTTGTAGACCAGCGTCACCGTACCGACCGCTTCCTGATCCTCCGCCCCGCAACGTTCCTCCACCAGTGAAGCCCGGATAAGGTCGCGGATCGCTTCGGAACGGTTCATGTAGCTCTTCTGTTCAATCAACTGGTCGAAATTCTGCAGCAGCTTCTCGTCCAGCGAAATGCCAAACCTGACTGTTTGTCCCACGCCATCCCCCTTGAATACTGATCTACGGTTCGCATCCTAGACGATTTTACCCGAAATGTCACGATCTGGAGTATTCTCTTTTTTCCGTGTGATTTATCTCATAAATGTGCTACATACTCCGCATACACGCTCTCACAAAAAGGATCGTTCCACTCCATGATCTCAATCAACGCAGCAGTCATAGATTTAAAACGGCTTGAGCTGCTGGCTGATCTGGATTCACCCATTCACCGGCTTGATGCACGCGCCAAGGTGCTGGTTACGCTTGTATTTATTATTTCTGTCGCATCATTCGGCAGGTATGAGCTAGCCCGACTCCTGCCATTCTTCATCTTTCCCGTAGCCATAGCCGCGCTCGCCAACCTGCCACCGTTCTACCTCATCCGGAAGACACTGCTCATCAGCCCCTTCATCCTGATGATCGGCATGTTCAATCCGGTTTTTGACCATACCGTACTGTATCAGATCGGGCAGACAGAAATTTCCGGCGGCTGGATCTCACTTGCGTCACTGTTTATCCGCTCCCTGCTTACCGTCGGAGCGGCATTCATACTGGTGGGGACTACCGGGTTCACCGCCGTCTGTCAAGCACTTGAGCGGCTGGGTGTTCCTCAGATCTTTGCCGTACAACTGCTTTTCCTGCACCGGTATTTATTCGTGCTGGCCGATGAAACCGGCAGGGCTTCCCGTGCCCGCGAACTCCGCTCATGCGGCAGGAGGGGACTCGGCACCGTCAGTTTTGGTTCACTGGCAGGGCACCTGCTGCTGCGAACCTGGCAGCGGGCTGAGCGTATCCACGGCGCCATGCTGGCACGCGGTTTCATCGGCAGGTTCCACGCCCATCGGCGGGGATATTTCGGGGGATCGGAGCTCTGTTTTGTTGTCGGCTGGTCACTCCTCTGCCTTTCACTCCGGACGTTTGATATCACAACCACGCTTGGAACATTGCTGACAGGGGTTTTTCCATGAGTCATCACATCGTCGAAGTAAAACATCTGCAGCATACCTATCCGGACGGCACGATTGCCATCAAGGATGTCTCCTTTCGGATCACTCATGGAGAATCGGTAGCGATCATCGGAGCTAACGGAGCCGGCAAATCGACGCTTCTGCAACATCTTAACGGCTGTCTGGAAGCGAGCTCAGGACAAATCAGAATCGGGGATACGCTGCTTTCGAAGGGAACGCTGCCGGACATCCGCCGCACGGTCGGTATGGTTTTCCAGTATCCGGATGACCAGCTCTTCATGCCGTCAGTATTTGAAGATGTGGCGTTCGGCCCGCTGAACCTGGGGCTCACTGACGATGAAGTCGTCCTGCGGGTACGTGATGCGCTCGAACGGGTCGGAGCGGGGCACCTGACCGCCAAGCCCCCCTATCACCTTTCCGGCGGTGAAAAAAAACGGGTGGCCATCGCCTCCGTGCTGGCCATGTCGCCCGATATTCTGGTCATGGACGAACCTACCAGCGGACTTGACCCCTTTGCACGTCGCCAGCTTATGGCTCTATTACGCGAGTTTCAGCATACGAAGATTTTCACCAGCCACGATCTCGACATGGTGCTTGAACTCTGCCAGCGGACGATTGTTCTGCACGAAGGGGTAATAATGGCCGACGGACCGACGGGCGAGATATTTCTCAATGATGCACTGCTTGCTGCCTGTCGATTGGAGAAGCCTTTTTCCATGCAGGGGTGTCCGGTCTGTGCCGGGCGGAATGGAACAGAGAAAACCCTCCAACACACTTGATCACCAGAGGCATTCTCCGAATATATTGTGCACAGAACCATCTAACAGGACTTGTTCTTTCCTATTACAACTGTTTTGTCCGCAAATATTTTTGCCGCTGAAAAACTGGTTCGGAATCGCTGGGGATCAATGAAATACCTTGTCCCACACCCAATAGTAGCCAAGCGCATAGGCGGAGAACAGCACGACATGTTTTACCATCAGCGCCCTGCGTCGCTGCCGTTCGGCGTCCTCGCCGTACCAGTTATCGACATAGGTAAACGTGCGGCCGGCACCGGTGGCCATGATCAGAACTGCCGCAGCCACACTCCACCAGAAAAACAGTTTTTCCAGGTGGTTCAAGGTGCCGGTAACAACAGTGTCTTTCAGGTGGGCGTTATGAAGCAGACTGATGGCACCTATGGACGCCAGCCAGATACCGGCAGCAAAGTCATGCAGGAAACCGTTAAGTACAATCATTGTTTTTTTCACACTGTCACGCCTCGTTACTTTAAGTAACCGAATTTTTTCATCCGGTAGCGGAATGCATCAATGCCCAGATTCAGCTTTTTAGCCGCTTTTGACTGATTCCATTCGGTTATTTCCAACGCTTGCCTGATCAGCTCTTTTTCAACTTCCTCAATATCAATACCTTCAGGCGGGAGGCGAAACGGTGAAGCCGGGGCGGTGGACTGTGATGATGCTTTTGCCACTATTTCCAGCGGCAGGTGTTCAAGCAGCAGGGTTTCGTCATTGCCAAGTATGATTGCCCGTTCAATGACATTTTTCAGCTCCCGGATATTGCCGGGCCAGCTGTAGTCCGTCAGCATCTGTTCTGCCGCACTGGCAATGCCGGCAACCTTCTTGTTAAAGTCTTTGTTGTACAGGCTGATAAAATGAGCCGCGAGCAGGATAATATCCCCTTTCCGCTCGCGCAGTGCAGGGAGAAAGATCGGGATGACCTGCAACCGGTAATACAGGTCGTTTCGGAAGGTTTTTTCCTCTATTGATTTCTGCAGATCCTTGTTCGTTGCCGATATGATCCTGACGTCCACCGTGAACATCCGGCTGCCGCCAATACGACGGAATGAGCGGTCTTCCAGAAAACGGAGCAGCTTTGCCTGCATCCCCATTTCCATATCTCCAATTTCATCAAGAAAGACAGTACCGCCATCGGCTAACTCAAACAGCCCTTTTTTTGTGGCCTTGGCGTCGGTAAACGCTCCTTTTTCATGCCCGAACAGCTCACTTTCCAGCAGGGTCGCCGGCACAGCGGCACAGTTGATCGCAATGAACGGCTTCTCGGCTCGGTTTGAGCTGTAGTGTATCCATTTGGCAACCAACTCTTTGCCGGTACCCGACTCCCCCTGAACGAGGACCGTTGACGCTTCACTCCGGGCAACTTTCTCCAGAACCTCCATCAGATAACTGACCTGCTGACTGTCACCGATAATATTCGGCGGTCCGTTTTTCTTCGTTTCGGTACGCAGCCGGACAACTTCATGTTTGAGGTCCGACGACTCCAGCGCTTTTCTGATAACGATCGACAACTCATCCAGGTTAAACGGTTTGCTGACATAATCATACGCCCCAAGCCGCATGGCATGTACCGCATTTTCAAGGCCGCTGTTGGCGGTAACCATGATGACAATAATGTCGTCGTCATGATCTTTTATTTTGCCAAGGACATCTATGCCGCTAATACCGGGAAGCTGAATATCGAGCAGGACCAGGTCCGGCTGTTCCTCACGCACAAGCCGCAACGCCTCTTCTCCGCTGCCGGCCGTTACGACTTCATACCCCTGTTTTTTTAGATTCTGCTCGAGCGACCAGCGGATGAGATGTTCATCATCAACGACCAATAGTTTGCACTGTTTCAAGCTGTTACCTCACTCGTATTGAGAGATTCAAGATGGCACGCGGGCAGTTCGACAGTAAAAACCGTACCGGTCACGTTATCACTCGTTACCCGGATATCCCCCTTGTGCAGTTTGACCAGTTTGTTGCAGATCGGCAGGCCCAGACCGGTACCCTGGGCTTTGGTTGTGTAGAAGGGGGTGAAGATTTTTTCAAGTATCTGGGCGGGAATACCTGCCCCGGTATCGGAAACATCGACCCTCACGTATTCAATGTCATCCCGGACAACCAGTGACGTTGTAATGCCAAGCACACCGCCCGAGGGCATTGCCTGATTAGCATTCAGCACGATATTCAGAAAGACCTGCTGCATCTGTTTTTCATCGGCATAGACCGGGGGAAGATCAGGACTCAGCTTCAACCGTCTTTCAATATTTACGCCGCCACGATGCTGAGAAGCAAATTTAAGGGTTGTTGTCAGGATGGAATTTAAATCCACGCAGGTCAGTTCCGGAAGCGACGGCTTGCCAAAGAAAAGCAGGTCATTAACGGTTTTGTCCAGACGCTTCACCTGTTCCATCACCTCCCCCAGAATTGCTCCCCGGGGGTCATCCTCCGGCATATCGTCTTTTATTATGGTGACCGCCGCCAGAATTCCAGCCAAGGGGTTCTTGATTTCATGCGCAATACCGGCCGCCATTTCGCCGATTGAAGCAAGACGGTCCGCACGCTCCAGCTGCTGAAAATGCAGCTGTTCCAGCTCTTTCTGGGCTACGTCAAGCCGGTCGACCATGGAATTAAAGCTTCCGATCAGGCGTCCGATCTCGTCTGTCCCTTCATACGCAATCCGGACGGCAAAGTCCCCTTTTTCAACCTTCAGCATTGTATCGACCATGTGATCGAGCGGCTTCTTTACAAAGCGGACCAGCAGGAACGATATTGTTAACGCCAGAAAAACAGTTATGGCGATGGATGAAATGACAAAAATTCTTGAAGCATCAAGCATCTGCATTTTGGTACGGCTCAGCGAGTAGTTAATGTTCAGTACTCCGATAACCCGTGCTTTGCTGCCATGGCACGGATGGCAGGCGGCCTCGTTATAGATCGGTTTTACCATGGCCAGCACTTCCCCATGGGGCGGTACGGTAAACATGCTGTAGTTTTTGGGACTCTGATATAATTTGTAATCATTCGCATTTACAGACCGGCCGACCTCACTCGGTACTGACGAGCGGAGGATAACCCCGTGCGGATGGAATATCCTGACTCCAACCAGCTGGTTATGCTGCCCGACCATTGACAGGATTGCTCCGACATCCTGGACATTGCCGAGATGCATGGTGTTGTAAATGCTGCTTTCGACCGTGTGCAGCAGCAGCTCAGTGCTCTCCCGCGCAGTGTTGATGAGCATTTCCTGCTGCTGGTGGACATTGAAAATGGTGTAGGTAAAAATACCGGCCACAAGCAGGGAAATGGTCGTCGCAATCACGCGCGTTGTAAGACTACGAAACATACAGAACGACCTTTGTTACGGCATGAGGGTATGTGTGATAATTATTTTTCACGGTTGCCGGGAGAGGGGAAAGCTGCTTCGTCCGGAGATGCTTCCGGTGTCTGGATGGCATGTTTGTCACTGGTCATCGGGGCCTTCACGACGGATATTTTTTCGTCAAACTCGCCGGACTTCAGCCGGCGCATCATCCCTTTGTGCTGCTCTTTCATCAGATCTTCTATGATTGCCGGAAGATTTTCTATCTTTAGAATATCAGAATAACTGGTCTTCTTTGAGCTGATGATCGCACCGCCCCGATAGAGCACCGTCACAAAGTGCGGATTGGCCTCGCCGCTATCCTCGGTCTGGACGTGGAAAATTTCCCCCTTGTACATCAGGTTGTGATTGTATCCCATAATCATCTGGGGCCGCCTTTTCCGGGAATGACGGTTACTCCCCCCTGCTCCAGAGAAAAATCGGGGGGGAGCGGTTCAGAAAGATCAAGATGGTGCAGGATGCTCCCGCTGCTGCCGGCGCTGTTCAGTTTAACCTTCTGTACCTGCGGAAAATTGGCGGCAATGGTATTGACCACAGAATAGACCGCCATCATCTCCGCCGAACTACCGGACGGCATCGCCTCAGAGAACGTACGGTTGAATTCCACAATCGCCAGATTCCCCTCTATGCGTATGCTATCAACGGCAGTCCCTTCCGGCAGGGTTTCATCAAACTCACCGACCGGACCGTTCAGCAGCTCGTCGAGAACACTTTTTATGCAGTCGGTATCGGTATCACACGCGTCAATCTCCCGTGCTTCCCGCGCCAGCCTCGTTCCGTCCGCAGCAAAATAAAGCGTCACAGAACGCCCCCCTTCAGACTGCTGCTGAGTCGGAATTGGCGGCACCTCACGGCTCGCGCGGTATTTTTTCCAGGCCATGATGCTGAAAAACAGGATAACAACGAGGAAGGGTGTCATGATACTGACAGAGATTTTTTTTCGGGTGCGGACCGGCATCAGACAATTTCCTCTTCTTCATCCAGGCTGACCTGAAACACGTCGCCAAGTTTTCCACCAAGAAAACGATTGCCTACCCGGACAAAGCCGGCCGGAATATCACTGACAAAATAGCTGTGATTCCCCTTTTCAACCGGAGGGCGGAGCAACTGCCTCTCCGCCAGAATAGCAGCCACCGTGCGGGCCGTTTCCTCGGCCGAGTCAACCAGAACAACGTCCGGCCCCATAACATCTGCGATCAGCGGTTTAAGGAGCGGGTAGTGTGTGCAGCCAAGCACCAGAGTATCGACAGCGGCTTCTTTCAATTCCTGCAGATAGGCTTCCGCCGTTAACCGGGCAATCTGGTTATCCACCCACCCCTCTTCCGCTAAAGGGACAAACAGAGGGCAGGCACGGGTCAATACTTCGGCATCCGGCTTCAGCCGTTTGATCGCCCGCGTGTAGGCGCTGCTGCGGATAGTGCCTGCAGTACCGATGACGCCGATCCGCCCGGACCGGGTCATCTCAACCGCCCGGCGCGCGCCCGGTTCAATAACGCCGACGACCGGAATGGACAGCAGACGTTTAAGAGTGGGCAGCGCCACCGCCGAAGCCGTATTGCAGGCGACCACAAGCAGCTTGATATCCCGCTTGATCAGGAACGATGCAATTTCCCCCGCGTAGCGCGTAACCGTTTCCGGCGACTTGGTACCGTACGGCACACGTGCCGTATCACCGAAATAGAGCGTGTCCTCCTGGGGAAGAGCCTGCATGATTTCGCGCAGGACGGTCAATCCGCCCACTCCCGAATCAAATATGCCGATAGATTGCCACGTCACAATGGCGTTACCTCGTGTATCTGGATGCCTTCAAGGGTTGCAAACTATATCCTTTTTCGTATCATTCAGGCAAGCCATTTACTACAAACTTCCTCTCGAAAGTATTATGGCTGCAAATTGCAGGTAATTGCATGTTTTTTATGTTAAATCTGACAACATTGATGTAGAGTTGCGGCGCTGCAGGTTACTTAATCGGGGGGGTATTGTATGTATTCACTGGACAATGTCGGCAGAAACACCATTGCAATGGTCCTTGCAGGAGGTAAAGGGGAACGCTTGAGTCCACTGACTCTTCGCCGTGCCAAACCGAGCGTCGCCTTTGGCGGGAAATACAAAATCATAGATTTTGTGCTCAGCAACCTGTTCAACTCCGGAATCAAGAAGGTCTACATTCTGACCCAGTATCGCGCCTATTCGTTGAACAAGCATATCCGTGAGTCATGGGGTAAATGGACCGGACTGGGCGAATTCTACGTGGCGATCTCTCCGGAAACAAGCAGCGAGAGTGAAGAGTGGTTCAAGGGTACCGCCGATGCGATTATCCAGTACCTCCGTTTTGTTGAATCCTCAGACGCCGATTACGTTGCGATCTTTGGTGGCGACCATATCTACAAAATGGACATCACCCAGATGATAAACTCGCACCGCATGAACCGCGCTGACATCACCATTGCCGCTCTTGAGGTGCCTGCGGAGGAGGCCAGCCGTTTTGGTGTATTTTCAGTGGACGACGATGCACGGGTAACCGCCTTTACCGAAAAACCGGACGTACCGGAAACAATCCCCGGGCGCAAAACATGTTTCGCCTCCATGGGCAACTATATTTTTTCCACGAAAAAACTGATTGATGTGTTGCTGGAGGGGAAAAAGCAGTATGAGGATCTTGACTTCGGCAAGCATGTAATACCGATGATGCTGGCCAGTAAAGACAGGGTGTTTGCCTATAACTTCAGTGACAACCATATTCCGGGCATGAAGGCTGAAGAGCGCGGCTACTGGAAGGATGTGGGAACCCTTGATTCATATTACGAAGCAAACATGGATCTCATCAACGTTTCGCCCCAGTTGAACCTGTACAACTACAAATGGCCTATTCTGACCAATCAGGGCAACCTGCCGCCGGCCAAAACCGTCTTCGATGACGGCGACCGCCGGGGTATTAATATCGACTCCTACGTATGCGCCGGCTGCATTACCAGCGGCAGCATAGTCAGGCGTTCGATCCTCGGACCGCTCTGCAAGATCAACAGCTACAGTCTGGTGGAGGATTCCATCCTGTTTGAAGATGTTTCCGTCGGACGACACGTCAAGATCAGGAAGGCGATCATCGACAAAGGGGTGGTGATTGCCGATGGTTCCACAATCGGCTACGACACCGAATCCGACCTGAAGAACGGCTACACCATTACCGAATCAGGCATTGTTGTTGTGCCGCGTAAGGACAAATAATCCTGCGGGCTACCGGGCAAAGATGCTGCCGAGACAGTCAAGCAGCCGTTTATTATCGGCTGCACTACGGACAGCAACCCGGAAAAACTGACCTGATAACCCCGTGAAGCTTGCGCAATCGCGTATCAGAATGCCATGGGGCAGCAGCAGCTCTTTCAGTTCACGGGATGTCATGCCGGCCGCAATTTCCACCAGCAGATAATTTACGTTCGAGGGATAGATTTTAAACTGAGAAAACCGTTGCAAACCGGCCTGGAGTTCGTCCCGCTCATGGGAGACGTACTCCAGGCTTTCGTTATTATGCCGGGCATCCTGAAGAGCAGCGGTCCCGGCGGCCAACGCCAGTGTGTTGACACTCCAGGGGCCACCCAGTGCATCCAGCCGTTCGGCAAGGGCACTGTTGCTGATGGCGTAGCCGAGCCGCAGCCCGGGAATCCCGAAAAACTTTGTCATGGAGCGCAGTATCATGGCGCCACTACTCTCCACAACCGCCTGTTTGGCCGACCCCTCCTCGCAGAAATCCATAAACGCTTCATCCAGCACCAGGAACGTACCGGCGGCACGGCAGAGAGTAGCGACCCTGTCGATCACCTCGTTCGGATACAGCATCCCGTTGGGGTTGCCCGGATTGCAGAAAAACAGCAGGTCAACACCTCCTGCCAGAACCGGTTCCAGCTTGTCCGTGTCGATGGTGAAATTGTTTTCCGGCGACAGGACGAAATGCTCCACGTCCCACTGATGTTGCCGAAGCGCCCGGACATACTCACTGAACGAGGGGGAAATAATCAGCGCTTTTTTACCCGGCAGCATGGCCGGCAGGTTGTAAATCAGCTCAGTGGAGCCGTTGGCGATCGTAAAACACGCGGGAGAGAGCCGGTGATATGCCGCCAGCGCCTGCTTCAACACGGCATGACTGGTATCCGGGTAATGCATCAGGGAGTCAATGGAGCTGATCAGGGCGCTGCGCGCCATCGGGGATATGCCAAGCGGATTTATGCTGGCGGAAAAATCAAGGATCTGATCGGGCGGGACGCCGAGCGTTCGGGCAACGGTAAAGATATTGCCGCCATGATCATAGGAACGGGACATGGAATCCTCTCAGGCAGTACGTAATTATGAGACAGATAACAGCCATCAGGAGAGTTGAGATATACATCAGCCTGATCGTGCGGTGATATGCAGCTGCGTCAAGCGGCTGCAGGGGATCACCAATATACTCTTTCCATGACCGAATTCCGCCGTAGCTGGCTTCACCCCCCAGCCGCACACCTAACGCACCCGCTGCCGCCGCTTCCGGGTGCCCGCTGTTGGGCGATGGATGTTTCAGGCGATCCCGGAGTGTTATCCGCAGGGCACCAGAGGCTGAGCAGCCGGCCAGCGGTGCGGCCGTAACCAGCAGCAGTGCCGAGAGCCGGGCCGGGATGTAGTTCAGCAGGTCATCCATACGGGCGGATGCCCACCCCATCTGCAGGTAGCGCTGGTTTTTGTAACCAACCATCGAATCCAGGGTACTGACCGCCTTGTAGGCCATGGCGGCAACCGGCCCGCCGAGGGTCAGCCAGAAAAGCGGGGCAATAATGCCGTCAGAGCTGTTTTCGGCAACGGTTTCTACCACGGCTCGCCAGATTTCCGGTTCCTCAAGCCCGTCGGTATCACGGCCCACGATGTACGAGAGGGAGAGCCGTGCCGCCGGGAGGTCCCCCGCCAGCAGTGCAGCGGCAACCCGGGCAGACTCCCTGTGCAGGGAACGTGCAGCCAGACAGGTGGCAGAGACGACAATGACAGCGATCCACCCGGCAAGCGGCAGCAGTGCGGTGAGTATCCAGAGCAGCAGCCAGGTGGTTCCGGCAGCGGTGCCGACGACCGTCAGCAGCAGCACCACACCGGCCAGACGCTCATTACGCCGGTCACGGCGCAGTCCCGTATCCAGAATCTGGATCAGCCGCCCGATCGCCACCACCGGATGCGGCAGCCAGTGCGGATCTCCCACTGCCAGATCAAGCAGCAGCGCCAGAAGGATGATCAGCGCATCAGGGGGCGTCACAGCCGAGCCCACAGATAGTCAGCAGTTGCGGCAGATCCAGATGTTTTTCAAACTGTTCCGCCAGCTGGTCGAAGGGGTCGGCCTGAGGCGGCTGATCTGCTGCGCGTTGGGGCGGCAGCCCTTTTTCAAGACGAACGCCGTTAAGGTAGCTTTCCCGAAAACTGACGTTCTCGAATATGCCGTGCAAATAGGTACCGAAGATCCTGCCATCGGGCGAAACCGCACCCTCTTCAACTGCAACCGGCCTGTCACCACGCTGAAAAATACGTGAGAACGGCCGTACTCCAGCATCGAGCGTTGTCACCCCCATATGAATTTCATATCCGGTCAGTACCCCGCAGCACTCGGGAGCGACGGCACCTCCGGCTTCATCGAGAGTCGCACGCGCCTGATGGGTCTCCTTCTCCATCAGCAGCACCGTTGTGGCTGGAAGCAGCTCCAGCCCCCGGGCCACCGCTACGGACGATTCAACGCCGTCCGGATCAAGCACCATACTGCCCAGCATCTGAAAACCGCCGCATATCCCGACGATATGACCGGTAAAGGCGCGAATCGGTTCATAAAGACCGCGCTCCACCAGAAAGTGCAGATCGGCAATCGTGGACTTGCTGCCCGGAATGATCAGAATATCCAGCCCGTGCAGTTGATCCGCCCTCTCAACATACCTGAGGAGAACATCCGGCTCATTTTGCAGCGGGTCGAAGTCGGTGAAGTTGGAAATTCTCGGCAGCCTGACAACGCCGATCTGGATTGTGTCGGCCCCGCCCCCGCTGCTGACAGCTTTGGAGCGCTGCCCGAGGACGACACTGTCTTCGGCCGGGACGGTAATATCGGTGAACCAGGGCAGAACCCCCAGCACCGGCACACCGGTACGCTGCTCGATGAAATCGATGCCGGGCGTCAGGATGTCAACATCACCACGGAATTTATTGATGATAATCCCTTTGATGTACGAGCGTTCCTCCGGTTCCAGCAGCTCTATGGTTCCGATGATCTGGGCAAAGACCCCCCCCCGGTCGATGTCTGCCACAAGAATCACCGGGCAGTGCGCCATAGCGGCGATCTTGAGGTTGGCAATGTCGTTCTTCTTCAGGTTGATCTCCGAGATGCTTCCCGCCCCCTCGATGACGATAAATTCATACGCCTGGCGCAGGCGGTCATAACTCTCCCGGATTTTGCCAAAGGCGGTCGCCTTGTAGGCGTCGTATGCTGAAATACCCATATTACCGATCGGGCGCCCCTGTACGACGATCTGGCTGCCGGTGTCAGAGTTCGGCTTGAGAAGAACCGGGTTCATATCCGTATGAGGCTCGATGCGGCATGCCTCCGCCTGCACCGCCTGGGCCCGGCCGATCTCGCCCCCCTCCGGTGTAACAAAAGAATTCAGCGACATATTCTGGGATTTGAAGGGAGCGACCGTTACGCCGCGCGTTACCAGGCAGCGGCAGAAACCGGCGGTAATAATTGATTTTCCCACATCGGACGCGGTACCGCAGAACATGACCGCTCCCGGCTGAGGCGATGGAACCGGTGTTACGGCAGCCGCAGCAGCCGGGCCGTATTTGCCCGCATAACCGCGGGGCGTGACCATGCGCCCCTCTGCATCAATAAACGTACTGACATTGCCGACCAGCACAATGCTGGTCATGTCGATCTCATGGTCAAGCAGCTGGCGGAGCGTTGTTACTACAACCGTTTCCCCGTCGCGACTGGCGTTGCGTACAATTCCCGCAGGGGTTTCCGGGGAACGATGTGCCAGAAATATACGCTGCGCTTCCTCGATCTGCATCCGGCGGGTTTTACTGCGCGGGTTGTAGATAGCCACAACAAAGTCTGCCCGGGCAGCCGCCTCCAATCTTGTCTTGATCAGCTCCCAGGGGGTCAGAAGATCCGAGAGAGAAATGACCGCAAAATCATGCATCAGGGGGGCGCCAAGCAGTGCAGCGGCAGCCTGAACAGCAGAGATGCCCGGAATGATCCGGACATCAAGATGCGGCAGGGTCGGGTCCTGACCGGCATCCATCGCCACCAGCTCCAGAACCAGTCCGGCCATGCCGTAGATTCCGGAATCGCCGCCGGAAACAAGCGCAACCGATTCTCCGGCACGGGCAAGCCTCACCGCTTCACGGCAGCGCTGTACCTCCTGCATCATGCCGGTTGATACAATCTTCTTTCCCGTCAGGAGCGGGCGCACCAGTTCGACGTAACTGTCATACCCGATAATACAATCAGAAGCAGCAATAGCCTGCCGGGCCGCTTCGGTCAGATGACATGCGGCACCCGGTCCGGTGCCGACTATAAAGAGTGTAGTCATTGGTGCCTCGCAGCAGAACGTACGTATCCCCCGCCACAGGTGGGGGACAGTAGAGGAATTAGTGCTGACATGCAGAACAAGGGGGGCTGTCAGGGTGCCCCTTTACGTTTAACGATCAGCGTAGACAATCAGTCCGGAAGCGGCAACCTCGACCCGACAATTCGAAAAACCACGGCGTTTCAGGCGGAACATGATGAGCGGTGCAAGCAGAGGATGGACCCCCGGCAGAATCAGCGGAAAAAGGGTGTATGACATACCCCTGAGGGCAGCCAGCGTAGCTGCAAGGGAAACCCGGGGGGGCATTTTTTTCTTTCCCCTCTGCTCCGGTGCCGGATACATGACTCAGCTGTGCTCGCTGGTTTCGTGGAAGCCCAGTGTTTTCCAGCTTTCCATAGTGTTATCCAGGCGCCACTGGCTGCCGGCCATATAGGTAAGCTTGCCTTCACCATCAATATACACGTGCATCGCCTCTTTTTTCTCAAACTCCTCCACCGTCTTCTTGTCGCCGGTTACCCAGCGGGCCGTGACATAACTGACCGGTTCAAAAGCGACTTTAACGCTGTATTCATGTTCCAGGCGATGCATAACCACCTCAAACTGCAGCAGACCGACCGCTCCGATCACCCAGTCAGACCCCATCAGCGGCTTGAATACCTGGGTGGCCCCCTCCTCCGCCAACTGTACCAGCCCCTTCTCCAGAGCCTTCGACTTCATCGGATTCAATAAGCGCACCTTGCGAAAATGTTCCGGAGCAAAGCTGGGAATGCCGGTGAATTTAAGCTCTTCACCCATGGTAAAGGTGTCACCGATCTTGATGGTCCCATGGTTATGGATGCCGATAATATCTCCCGGCCACGCCTCTTCCACATTGGTACGATCCTGGGCCATAAATATCGTGGCGTTGGCAATCTGCACATCAC
The DNA here is from genome assembly GCA_903862245.1 of uncultured Geobacteraceae bacterium. Lineage (GTDB taxonomy): Bacteria > Desulfobacterota > Desulfuromonadia > Geobacterales > Pseudopelobacteraceae > JACRCG01. Next base: position 28,640 of record CAIOXL010000120.1, read on the forward strand.
GCCCCAGTCGGACATGGCGGACCTTCATACCACGGGTAAATTTCCCGGAACAGATCCGGAAGAAGGCGATCCGGTCGCGATGGGCCGGGTCCATGTTTGCCTGAATCTTGAAGGTAAAACCGCTGAAAGGTTCTTCATACGGGGACACGCTGCGGGTTGCGGTCTCGCGCGGCAGCGGATGCGGCGCGTATTGAACAAAGGCATCCAGCAGCTGCTGCACGCCAAAGGTATTGATGGCGCTGCCGAAAAACACCGGTGTCTGGTGACCGGCCAGATAGGCAGCCATATCGAATGGATGAGCGGCCCCTTCCAGCAGCTCAATATCATTTCTCAACTCCTCCACCTGACTGCCCAACAGCTCATCAAGGCGGGGATCGTCCAGACCGTTGACCGTGATAATTTCACCGGTGCCGTTATCAGCCTCTGCATCGAAAAACGTCAGCTCTTTCGTGTACAGGTGATAGGTCCCGCGAAACCGCTTGCCCATACCGATCGGCCAGGTGATAGGCGCCGTCTGCATATGGAGATTTTTTTCAATATCATCAAGGAGATCAAGCGGTTCCTGCCCTTCGCGGTCAAGTTTGTTCATAAAGGTCATGATCGGGGTATGACGCAGACGGCAGACCTCCAGCAGCTTGCGGGTCTGGCTCTCAACCCCTTTTACGGAGTCGATCACCATCAGCACCGAGTCCACAGCGGTCAGAACACGGTAGGTATCCTCTGAAAAATCATTATGTCCGGGGGTATCAAGAAGGTTTATCTCACACTGGTCGTAGGTGAACTTCATAACCGATGAGGTTACAGAAATGCCGCGCTGCTTTTCCAGCTCCATCCAGTCAGAGGTGGCATGACGTGCGCTCTTTCGGGCGCGGACCTCGCCCGCCTGCTGAATGGCCCCGCCGAACAGCAGCAGTTTTTCGGTAATGGTAGTCTTGCCGGCATCAGGATGACTGATAATGGCAAAGGTGCGTCGTTTTTCGACTTCATTCTGGTTGAACAACTCCACGTGGTGTAACTCCTTTAGACAATCGAAAGGCGGGGCAAGCCCGCCTGGAATAGAAACTGCCGCATAACAGGGATCCAAAGTGCTCGGCCATCAGCTCCGTGCAGGAGCGTGGTGCGTTACGATCGGAAAACCAACCGGTCAAGACACCATTTGCCGCCGCCGGCTATAAGCAGGTACAGAGCCATACCGAGCAGGGCGGCATTATATTCAATACCGTGCCCACGGCCGGCCACGCAGCTGATGTTAAGAAAGAAACCGTGCACCCAATGGACCTTGTACATTGCCACCAGCATGATCGCAGCAATGCCCGCTGCCGAAAGGCGGGTCAAAAATCCGGTAAGGATTCCGAAACCACCGCCAAATTCAGCGATGATAACCAACAGTGTAAAGATGGGCGGAATCCCCATTTTTTCTTCAAACGCCCTGAATGTTGCCGTCAGCCCCTGTCCGCCGAAAAGGCCCAGAAGTTTTTGTGAACCGTGAGCCATAAAGATCAGCCCGAGCGGTATACGGATCATCAAAGGAGCAAGCATATTTGTCGCGTCAGAAAATCCCTTGGCCATGTACGACCCCTCCAGTATCCCTGAAAAGTATCAATTGTGCCGACGAGGCGGTGATGAAGGGGGAACGCCCGTCATCAAAAACAATTTTGAAATACGCCGAATTTATTGGTGAATAAAATGACCGGGAGACAAAATTCCAGCAATTTAATTGGCAGCATACTCGCATAAGCACCGCTATTTTACAATTGTAAAAGCAGTGTATTAGTTGTGCCGCTCAATACACCTGGCACGTATTCCATTGCTCAATATGACTTCTCTCGATAGAATGTTGCAGAAGGTCAGCTCAGTTCATCCGGTTCATCTCGGGCACGCCTACGTCCCGGTATGGGAACCGAATACACATACACAGGAGTTTTATA
>CAIOXL010000121.1 GCA_903862245.1 uncultured Geobacteraceae bacterium
GCATGAGCATCCCCGAAGAACTTGAACGTCGTGAAGAGCGTCTTTCTATCATAGCTGCAGCCAAGACCGCGATCGAGCGCCGCGCTGCTGAGCGCCACACTCGTGAGCAGGCAGCATATGAGGAAAAGGTCGCTGCACGGGCAAAAAAGTCCGAAGAAACCGGCAAAAAAGCGAGGGGCAAGGAACCCAAGCCCCCGACACCTGGTCCGACGCCCAAAGATCAAGTTAATCTGACCGATGAAGAGTCCCGGATCATGCCGGTTTCAAGCGGCGGCTTTGAGCAGTGTTATAATGCACAAGCTGCCGTTGATACGGTGTCGAAGCTGATCGTAGCTGCCCATATAACCCAGCAGGCCAACGACAGGCAGGAACTGGAACCAACCCTGAAAAACCTGGCCGCTTTACCCGAGGAACTCGGCACCGCCACAGAATTTCTTGCCGACAGCGGCTATTTCAGTGAAACTAACGTCAACGCCTGTGAAGCTGCCAAGTTAACGCCATACATTGCAGTCGATCGACAAAGTCACAACCAATCGCCGTGGGATCGTTTCAAGGAGCCGCCGCCACTACCCAATGATGCTGATTCAGTGGCCACAATGAAACACCGGCTAAAAACCACAGCAGGTAAGGCCGTCTATGCACTCCGCAAGGTAACTTCAGAGCCGGTATTCGGAATCATAAAAGCGGTCATGGGATTCCGGGGCTTTATGCTACGCGGCAAAGAAGCTGCAACGGGCGAATGGAACCTTGCCTGCATGGCGTACAACATAAAAAGGATGCATGCATTAACAATTGCTTAATAAACAGTTAAAACAACCCTGAAATTTTAAAAACAGGCATCCAAAAGTGTGCTGAAACAGAACAAAGACACTTTAATTGGCAAAACGGAAGGTATTGACCGTTCGAGTTCTCCAGATGGTGGAAAATTGAAGGGAGGGTCAATTCAGTCAAGATTTCAAGTCCGACAGACTCCTAGGAATCTGAAACTGCGAACCGCCGGCTAATGTATTTTGTTTATGGACAGTGCGGACCTACCCTCTGCAAACAATCCCGATTTCTGGACCACTTCCAGCTGTATAATCTCCTCGGTGGCCTGATCAAAAGCATAGTCAGCCAGATATGACGGCAGTTTGCGGGAATGCCATTTTTCCTTAAGAACAGTACCGGTCCATTCGAACGAAAAAAGCGTGTGCTTGTTGAACGCCCGGTTATTACCGATACTGAACGTCCCCTCGTTATAGGGAACCAGCAGTGTCCCGTCCTTGAGCAGCGTCATTCTCTGTTCCAGAAATACCCACCGCTGGAGATCTCCGGTGGAGCGCACATGGCTCTGCGAATCATTTTTCAAATACGTTTCTGACCCTCCGTATTTTTCACTGCTTTTCCACACTTCGGTTCCGTCGGATGAGAAAACAGCCAGATACCCGTCCCCATCAAGCACAACAAAATGGTTTTTATCTGAGAGTCCGCCCAACCTGCTGAAGTTAAAAATATTTCCCGAACGGGGAAGTTTCAGCGGGTTTAGCGCCGTAAAGCGTTCCCCTGACCAGGACAGTTCTTTTACATCACCATAGTATTTGTCGTCACCTATCATCTCCTGCGTATAGATCGTTCGGGAGGAAAAATTATGCCCGACACCACGGAAAAACCAGGGCAGATTCTCTGCTGACAGCACCAACGTCGTGCCATTGAACTGATACACGCGCGAAGCGAGAACACCCCGGTCAATGATGGAAACGTACAATTCCGGGACACCGTCCTTGTTAAGATCAGCTGTGTCAATGGTGAGAATCCGTGCGGGGACAGGAATGGCAATTTCAGAAACCAGCTTCAGTTCGCTTCCCGACAGGTATATGCGGATACCATGTTCACCGGCGACAAAGATCTCCCGCTCTCCGGCTGCACGGGTGCGCCCCACGGCAAGACTGCTGAACACGCCATCAATCGGTGCGCTTGTCCACCCGTCAGTCGTATTTTTCACCGACGGCTCCGAACGGATGGCAAATGTTTCCTTTACCGGCACCTCTGTAGTGACGACGGGTGGAGGTAAAACAACCGGCAGCGGCGGTTTTGGCGCCGCAGGTACAGCAACGGTCTGCCTCTTTGCAACTTCACCAGTAATCTTCAGCGCCAGGCGGCCCAGGGCCGGAATAACATCTTCCTGCCCCTCCCCTTGTTCGAAAACCTTGGTCAAACTGTCGCTTCCCTTATCGCTGATACGTGCATCCAGACTGAACATCTTGCCGAATTGCGCATAACTGCCGATAACAAGAAGTTCGGCTTGTTCCGGTTTTTCAACAAGCTGGACCTGAGCAGGGTTGAGGCGGGAAGTCAGAATTTCCTGCAGTGTCAGCTTCAGCTCCTGACTGTTGGGGACACCGGAAACGTTGAAAGCCGACACATGGATCTTGATCGGTGCGGCGATTGAAATTTCTGAAAAAACAACAGTCAGAATCAGCAGAATCAGGACGGGCAATCGCAGGTTCATAATCAGCTCCCAATACGAGTAGTAAAATCAGCGTCAGTAGTACCTTATTAGCTGTAAATTCGTAACCAAAAAAAGTGTTCCGTACCTCTGCTCATAGACCAATACATTCCGATCCGAGCCGACTAGCCGCACGGTGAGATACCTGGACTATCGCCGCTTTTCAATAAATTCTCTCATCGCCTGAGGAAGTACCCTGAGAAGTGAGCGGTTGAAATTTTCCTCATGGCGCTGCCAGAGAATCCCGAGATAGATGACCCCAAGGCCGATGAACGTCAGAATAAACGGGAACAGTGCATTGTTTTTGAAAAGCTCGGACGCCAAATATCCGACATATCCGGCAGTACCCATGCCACCGAAAACAACGAATACCCTGCGCGACAGGACAGAGCCCACGACAATCAATGCGAGGTTGATGCAGAGGTAGATAAATTTGTTTAGTTCACTGTCTGAGTGCAATGTGGACAGCCCACCCCAGAATGCCATAACGCCAAAAAGGTACAGCCAGAAAGCGAAGTCCTTTTCATAGCGGGAACGGATGTCTACCCAGAACGCCAGCAGACAAATTAGCAGACCAAACCATAGCGACATCACTCTCCGTAATTCCCAGCTTATGTCATCCGCCCCGAATATAAACGGCGTCAGGTCCATGTTCATGTACCACAGGGTCACTGCTACCGGCATGACCAGAAAAGGCAGACGATACCGCCACAGCATCACTGAGCCGATTGCAAGGGTAGCCAGTTCCATGAGAATCCAGCGCCAGTCAACAAGCCTGTGATAATCCCGATACGCCGCGCCGGCAGGCCACCACCCAAGTGCTGCCTGTAAGCCGTACACCGCTAACGGTGTTAGGACAACAACAAAGGTTGCCATAATCCCGGCCGGTATCTGCAACTGCTTGCGGACAAGAAAATATTCCGTAAGCCAGAGACCGGCGGCGGCGTACATCAGGGCAATGGACAGAAGTCCCCACCCGCCGAAACAGTCCCACCCGATATTCATGAACAGACTCATGGCCCCGATGGCAAGCAACCCGCCCAGATAATAGAGAATATGGGTGAAATTAAATTGTGGCGTGTCTTTTTCCCGATCACAGAGGAACAGCCAGAGCTGCTCAACCTGCTGTTCACTGACCAGCTCTTTTGCCGCTGCTTCCTTCAGGATTTTACGATTTATTTCCATACGTTCTCCACTGGCTGCTACAAAGTCTTCAGTTGGCCGTATAACAGAGCAGCTGTATCAGCGGCAGGCGCAGGTACGGTCAGCTGCAGAGGAGTATGAGGGGGGGATTTTGGCCTGTCAAGAAATTTAGCGTCTGGGATTGTGCCCTGGCAAATCAGAGAAATCCGGTCAAGCAAAGAGCGAAACACACAGTGTGGAAAGCTTTATTAGCATTGGGGTGGATCTCATTTTTTTCTTGCACCTCAAAGAGCGGGAGTATAGAAATAAATTCAGATATTACAATATGAACAAAATAATGTTTATTATTGTCGGACAACGTATACTGCTCTAGCAATAACCCTGATTATTTAACTACGGTTTAGAGCCCCCAAGCAGCCCCACCACATTAGAAAATCGTATCATCACATTTGTATTCTGAGAGTCTTGCATTACTTCGAATATGTCGATCATCAAGAGGTGCCCAAAATGAAGCAACTTGTTCTCATAGTATTTTCTATATTTGTGTTAGTTGGGTGCGGTGGTGGAGGTGGCAGTGGGCCAAGCCAAGCTCTCAACACAGCTCCCGTAGCGGTTGCCGGAGCGAGCCAGAATGTCCTGGCAGGGGCGTCTGTGACTCTTGATGGCAGTGCTAGGAGTCTGTCGGGCTTTATAGCATCGAGTCCGGCATATCGGTTGTTTCATAAA
>CAIOXL010000122.1 GCA_903862245.1 uncultured Geobacteraceae bacterium
AATTTTAGGATTCAGGTCACCACATGAGGTGTTATTCGGGGTGGAGATGTGTTACACCAAACCACCACTGGCTGTTGCACTTCGAACTTGAATCCGCCGTTATTGTAACGATAGCGCCCGAAATGTCAGCACTGATGTCGCCAGGAATATCCGATACAGCCGTGTAAGGTGAGTATCCACCGGTTACTGTCACTAACTTAAACGTTCCGACCGGGTCGGTATTTAAGAATGCCACGGAGGACGGAGATACAGTTAAGGCGGCAACAGCCGGAATTGCTGCTATTTTTGTTTCTGACAGACCACCGGTTCTGGCGGACAGACTTACATAAACCGGTTCATTCCCCTGTACTTTCAAATCGGCAAAAGTGGCAATTCCGCTTTTACCGAGCGTTACTGTGGTAACTTTTGTAACAGGAACAGTTACCGTAGGAGTTGTATAGGAAGCGGTAAACGTTATGTCGGCACCTGTCGGGTCTTTACTGTTATCCGGAGTATAGAGGGCACTGGTCGCCACGCTGTAGGTACCACCACCCAGATCAGTGAGGACTAAGTCAGACAACGTCAAGGTGCCGGAAGTATCTTTGCCAAGACCACAACCGAACAGGCCCACGCCAAATATCATACAAAGCAGTAATAGTCTCTTCATCTGCAGGCTCCCGTGCGTAACTCTCTCGTCTGATACTTTGTATCAGCAGTCGTCAGTTCAATATCCTTGGCGTAATAAAAATCAGCAGTTCTGTTTTTACATTTGTTTTGGAGCTTGATTTGAAAAGGTTGCCGAGTAATGGAATATCCATCAAAAACGGCACACCTTCGTCAGCATCTTTGTCATCATCTTTGAAAATGCCTCCGATAACGGTTGTTTCACCGTCACGAAGAAGCATTTCAGTGGTTGCCTGTTTTTTGTTTATCGGTGGAGCTCCACTGCCGAGACTGGTGCCGGGGGAGTCGTTCTTCGCGTCAATCTTCATGCTGATGGTGCCATTGGCGTTGATATGCGGAGTGACTTCCAGTGCCAGAGCCGCCTCGACAAACTTCGTATCAGGATTGCCGTTTTTATCAACAGCCTGATATGGAATCTGCTGCCCCTGGGTGATCTTCGCCGTTTTGTTGTTAAGCGTGGCAACTTTAGGGGACGATACAATTTTAATAAGTCCGGCACCGGCGGAAGCGCTCAAGCGGAGGTCAAGCGAGATATTGCTGGCCAGACGGCCGAATGATATGCCCATGGCACCGCCTGGGACTGAAGCGGTTCCAGATGTCGGAGCAACGGCAGCCACACCGCCGAAAGCGGTGTCCAGCTGGTTAATACCGAGAAAAGAGGCCGATCCGTCACGATTGTGAATCCCCCAGTTAACGCCGAGGTTACGGGTAAACGTAGAGCTCGCTTCCACAATACGGGCTTCAATCATGACCTGTTTTTCCGGCAGATCAAGCTGACTGAGCAGAGCTCTCATTTCGCTGAGAGCTTGCGGAGTGTCTTTGACGATTACCTTGTTTGTCCGGATATCGGAGGAGATCTGCCCCCTGTCCGACGACTTAAGCCGCTCAAATTGCGCCGTTATTGCGGTCAGGTCAGAATAATTAACCAGAAAGGTTTCCGTCTTGAGTGCAATGGACTTGGCTGCAGTTTTTTTGAACTCCAGATCTTCCTCAGCCTGAGTTTTAAATTTGCCTTTGCCTTTTATGAGAATGATGTTGCCGTCTTCCCGTTTGTCGAGCCCTTTGGTATCAAGGATAATATCGAGAGCCTGGTCCCACGGGACATTCACAAGTTTCAGGCTGATTGCGCCGGTCACCTCGTCACCCAGCACAAAGTTTTTGTTACTGACTTCGGAGAGGAGCTGGAAAATTTTCCGAACCTCGGCATCCGCAAATTCAAGGGTAACTTTACGCCCCTTGTAGCTGCGCGATGTGGAAATCAATTTATCGGCAGCGTCCGGCACAGACGCAGAAAGGTCGGCCGGGACCTCCGCGTCACTTGAAGGTACGGATTTACGGGGCGCCGGTCTGCGCGACAGATCTGCTGCGTCGATGTTAAGCGTATCTCCGGATAACCCCTCCGGATGCCTGAAATCGATGTACAGCATATCCCCTTCACGGCGGAATTCAAACGGTGCCGTGACGCGTGTGGCAATGCGGATTTTTGTATCACTGATTTTCTTTGAAGTGACCGCCAGTGGGGTAATTCGAAGAATCGGCGACACAAAAGAACGTGTTTCCAGGGATCGCTGGAGGTTTTTTGGCAGCACCGTATTATTAATCGTCAGGGTAACGTAACCAGCTGTTCTTACCGGCTGTTCCGCGTGAATATCACCGTTTACTTTGATGGACACCCTGGATAAACCGTCAATCACCTGAAAATCAATCATCTCGACGGTCGAAGGACCACCGGTTTTTTTGACGGGTGGCGTGACCTGTTTCGCCGGAGCGGCCTGTTTAGGTTTAGCGGCATCACTCTTTACTCCTGCGCCGCTTGGTGCTCCTTTTGTATCAGGTACAGCCGCTTTTTCCGTTGGCAGTGAAACTGGCGCAGCAGCAACCGGAGTTGCACCGAGGGTAATGACCACTCCTGTTCCGGATTTAACGGCTGTTGCTTCAGGAAAGCTGCCATTTACTGCATCAAAAACAACACGCACCCTGCCCGGGTTGATGCCGATTCGCGCGGAGGCGACACCAGCGATATTTAACGGCAGCAGTCGTGATGACAAGCCGCTTTTCGTGTTTGCAAGATCAACGACATACCGCTCCGGCTTACTGAGTCTGAATGCTTTAAACTCACTGGTTGTACCGTCAATAACAAGCGTTATTGTAGCATTAGCCGTCGAAATTGCCGTAAGGGTACTGAGCGCTGTTTCTGTTACGCTCTCTGCCGGCAGCACCGGTGCACTCGGCGTGGGGGCTGCAGCAGGTGCCTCAACGGCAGGTACTGTTTCTGCAGCTGCCGGTTTCACTGCCAAAGCGGGAAAAGAGATTTTCAGTTCGCCCGGATTTGCCGACAGCGGCGCAATCACAGCTTCACTGTCATTAACTAGTACGATTTCCATCCGGGTGAGTACACCGGCACCAGTATCATATCTGCTTGCAGTGACCGTCTTGAAATTCCCTTTATTAACAACGATCGGAGCCGAGATGCTTCCCTCGGTGGTCTGGGAGAAATCAATGACCAGACGCAGCGGCGATGTCGTTTTGTAACTTGTGTATATCGCAGGGGAAGTCAGCTTGACGATTAATGCCGTATCGCCCCCCTCACCCGTCGGAACAACGGATTCAATGTCGGCAAGCTTGTCAGCACCGGCATGAACTGCTGAAACAGCACAATCCGGTGTTGCGAGCAGGAGAGCTGAAGTTATTGAAAATATCAGCAGCCCGATTTTCAATGTATGCTTCTTCCACACCATGCGGAACTCCTTATTGTTTCCTGGGAAGGGTCAGTTTAATGGTTTCTTTCCGGACCCGGCCATTGTCATCCCTGAATTGTTCTACAACGTCAACACCGCCGGAGGTAATCGAAACAACTCTGCCGTTGTTCCTGCCTATCAGCATCCCGACTTTCAGTACATACCCTTTGCCGGCCGGGTCCGTCACCATGGCACGCTCGTCACGTCCACCGGTGATAATGCCGATAAGCTTGAACTCACTCACCGCAAAGCTATGAATCGGCAGAGAGTTGCGTGAGGAATGTTTTGATGATTCCTGCCCGTTTTTAGGAACCGCTTTCACAACAACGAACGGCTTGAACGGGTCTTTTTTAGTGCTGAAGTCGAAGGTATTCACCGGGGGCGCGGCAAGGCTCACGGCCGAACTCACCTGTTTCTGCACTGGTTTTGGCTGCACGGCGGCGGGAGTTGGCGGCTGGGCAGGTGCAGAAGCCGGTGGCTGCGGACTGTTGCCGCACGCCGCAATAAAAAGCGCACCGGTCAGCACGACACCGTATAACAGAAAACGGCTATTTTTTCGGAGCAACTTTTTTATCATCCTTAATCTCTTTCTTATCAAGGAAGCGGAATGTTGTAGCGAGACACGTCACCTTGGTCATCATGCGATTATTGACACTCTTAATATCCGAAAAAGATACGTTGGTTATATTTACAATGCGCGGCAAATTTGAAACGGCGGCAAAAAAGTTGGCCACGCTGAGGTACGACCCGGAGACAATGATATCGACCGGGACATCTGCATAAAAATCTTTCGGAACCTCGGCCTTGGGACGAAAGGTGAGGAAATCGAGTCCGGCGCTCTTTCCCAGAGCGGTAATGCTGGTTAATAGCGATGGTATCTCTTTGGAGTTCGGCAGTTCCATGAGCGCCTGGGCCAATTCCCGGCTCAGCTGGTCGTACTCGGCCTGCATTTTCGGAAGATTATTGGCAATCCGGGTCTTCTCGGTGATTTCCCCCTGCAGCCGCGCCAGATCCTTCTTCAGCCCGCTTAGCTCGCCATGTTTCGGCAGGTTCAGAAACCACACAAAAGCGGCTGCTTCAACAAGACAAACCAGCACCAGAAGCAGAATTTTCTGTTTCGTCGGGAGCTTGAAAATTTTCTCTACATTAGGATCCATATTCAGACCACCGGAATAAGCGTATAAATTATTTACCAACAGGAGCGGTCGGAGGAGGCGGCAGTGCCGACTCCAGCTTCATTGCCAGATCGAACCTTTTCAGCTTGGTGCCGGCCAGCTCCATCTGTTCGGAAACAACCAGCTCCACCGCCATGAAGTCTTTGGATGCTTCAAGCGCTTTCATGTATTGAGCGATCAAATCCTCGGTAAACGCAATACCTGAAATTTTAACATCCTGGGCTGACTCACTGTAGTTTGTAAGCCATAACTGGTCCGGAGTAAGGTCACTCAGGCTTGCCAGCCGCTGCGCCGGGCCGGTTTTGTTTTTCCTGAGTTGAGCCAGGATTTCCAGTTTCTTTCTGACCTGCTCCTTTGTGGCTTTCAGTTCTTCAAGCTTGCCGATTTTCAATTTCAGTTCGTTTATTTTTTTGTTCGCTGCTGTTATCTCGTTTTTTGCTTCGGCAATCTGCATACGCTCAAAAACATAAAAAGATACGGCAACAAGCGCCACCAGAACAAAAACAACACCGGCAATGACAATCTGCTGTATTGCCGTTTCCTTCTTTTTGGCTGCCCTGACAGGTAAAAGATTGATTTTAATCATTTATCCCCTACCCTCCTCATCGCCAGCCCGATCGGCACAACCATAAAAGGAGCGATCTCCCGAAGGTATTCCGGATCAAAATCTTTTTCGTTGTAGATCAGCCGTGCAAAGGGATTAATTACCTCAATCGGTAACCCCGCTTTACGGGAAACGGCATCGATGAGTTGATAGGTTTTCGAGCATCCCCCGCTTATGAACACCCGGGAAATGCGATCATCACCCGCAGTAGAGTTGTAGTATTCAAACGAACGCCTGATTTCCTGGGCTATGGTTTCGTTTACCTTCAGAATAACGGTGCGGAGTTGTTCGTTCCCAGACTCTTGGGCAAGCAGTTTTCCAACTTCAGCGTCCTCGCTACTTACCCCCATCTGTTTCTGAATCTCCTCGGTATAGAGATTCCCCCCCATCTGCACATCTCGCGTAAAAAGCGAAATACCATCCTTGATGACATTGATGTTCAATACACTGGCACCGATATTTATCAACGCGATAATTTCGTCGGAACTGTAATCGTAATTGGCTTCAAACGCATTCTGTACGGCAAAGGAGTCGACATCAACAACGGAAAGACGCATACCGGCTTCACTGAAAACGCCCACGTAGTCGTTGATAATTTCTTTTTTACAGGCAACCAGCAGCACATTCATTCGGGAAGGGTCGTGAATGTCGGGTGACAGGATCTGAAAATCCAGATTTACATCACGGATATCAAAGGGGATATACTGTTCCGCCTCCCAGGAAATCTGATCTTCAAGATCATTCTGCGACATTGCCGGAAGCACAATTTTCCTGATAATGACAGAATTTCCGGAAATGGAACAAACAACGTCCCTCACCTTTATACCAAGACTTGCGACCAGATTTCTGACGACCGTGGCGATCGAGGAGCTGTCCATCAGCGTGTTGTCAACTATCGCTTCAGGGGGCAGGGGCAGAATTCCCACATTCAGCAGCTGGAGTGAACCTTTGATATCTTTCAGCTGAACCGCTTTCACGGAGCTTGAGCCGATATCAATGCCCACAATCTCTTTTTTATTCCCAAAAAGAAACATATACGGTCCCGTTATTCCTGCCGTTGAAAAACCTTGTCTTTGTCCTCAATGCTGTAGCCGAAAGCCAGAATAATTTTGCGCATGGTTTCAAGTCGGCACTCTTCGCCGCGCTCGATTCTCCCGACCGTAAGTACCGAAACACCCGCCTCACGGGCAAGTTCAGACTTGCTCATCAGGCGGGACTCGCGGATGGTTTTAACCATATTTTTACTTTTCATAAGGTAGCCCGCCCATAAAATAATTATAGTTATGGGACATTTACCGTAATTTAGCTATGTGTCAAGATAATTCTGTATAATTATGCATAAGAAGGCACAAGATCACCTAACACCAGCGCACTCAATACGCGTACAACACCGATAAATGAGCTTTTTCCTTTGGATTACTTGTCTTTTCACCAACAATTTCGATGCGGTATGTTGCTGGCATTGATTGGGGCGTGATACCTGACAAACTTGCCGATGTACCCTGACCACCGTCAAGAAGGTCATAGCCGGAGAGATCACTCCCGGAACATTTACCGGTGGGATACGGGCGCTTATCAGAACAGACAGTATCTACTATTTTAGTGTAGACGGTATATGTATCCGTAGTTGTTGAAGAATTTAATTTCATGGTAAAATCAGTATTAACTTTTGGATCTTGCGTATTACTGCATCCCGCCCCCCATTGCACCTGGGGTTTGGATAGTTTATCCATTATGCATGCATCGCTATTTGCGGTGAAAAAATTGAGCGTTGATGGATAGGTGGCAGACGGATTTGTCAGATTACTGGAGAATGTCGTTGAGAATATTGTCGGGATAACCTCTTTAATAATGATATCTGTTCCACCGTAGGAGGCTTCAAGGGCACTCCGGTATCGTTTGTTTGCACCGGACTGCTTGATTCCTGAGGTCACCATCAGCATGAGGTACATGACTATAGTCAGTGAAATTAACGTCAGCATCAATGCAGTCACTAATGCAATCCCGTCATTATTTTTGAGGAGGCATCTCATATACTATCCCCGGTATCAGTTGGTAAGGTTTTTCGGTCTGACGATAATCCGGTACGTCTTCCAACGATAGTTCAGCCATCCCCGAGCCGCGAGGTCCGCTGCCGTGTAGGCTTTTGTGATACTGACATTGGAAGCCGGCAATGGCCCCGGTTCTCCGACAACCACGGCATAGGTGCTGCTGTTTGGACCAAGAGTGTTCGTGTTGGTATAATTAAGATCTTTACGTCCTTCCTGAGCCATTATGTACACCTTGACATATTTCAGCCTTACCGAGATTTCTCGCGGATCTGCAAACCAGGTCGCTACTGCGGATGGTGTTGATGAACCGCTTGCCGCTGATTCGGTAATTGTTCCGCTTCCGACAGGATCTTCCCAGCCAAACACGACCTGCATATCAGCAACACAGTCAAGCAACGGCATATAGGTAAGTTTACCATCGGCGTGGTTTACATTCGTCCTGTACAAAATCCCAGAATTTGGTGCGCAGGCCGTGGGGATCCGGGTGGCGATAGATGGGCGGGCGACAAAATAGTCGGCCCGGTTGAACGGCATGCCAAGGTCACCATCGTCGACGCCATAAATGTAGTTGATATGATTGCTGTCAGAAGGGTGAAATAATGTAAAAGGGGACATGGCCGTTGTCGGGTTGCCTGGCCAGTATATATTTTGCGGGACGGTAGCAGGAAGGATCATGGTGTTGCTCAACACTCCAGCAGCCGAAAAGGAACGGCTGATTACAATTGCACGATCTGAAGCCTTAAGATTTTCTTCGGCGTTTGGCCATACGTACGGTGTTTTTCCAGGATCGGATGAATAGGTTACGTACGTCCACTTCTGGGAAGCTTTGCTGCGTCCTACAGAAGTGGCTTTTATGCCGATATAATCCGTGTGGCTCAGCACATTGTATTTGCTGCCACCTGATTCGGATCCGGAATCGGATGCTCCGCTTAAATTGTCGAACGAGACAACAGCCCGCGGTACTGAAGAATCAGACATATTATCATTCAACAAACTTGCCGGCGTAACCTTCGCCTCAGTATAATACAGAATGGACGGGTCGTAATTCGAGAATGAATCCGGCAGTCCGAAGCCGATTTGCTGTAGATCATGACGAAACATTTCCAGGCCGACAACACCTTCAATATTGCTTTCTTCACTTGATGTCAGCCGGGATGTGTTTTTCAAAACCGAATTAAACGCAGACCCGGTAATGGCCAGAACCACAATGACCAGAGCCATTGTGACAAGCACTTCTATGAGGGTAAAACCTTTATTTCTCATGATTAACCCGCATGACAGATCTTTTCATTTGGAATTTACGGACTTGAAATCAGCGATGCAGCATTATGACTCACTGTTTTGTCCCGGTATGTCCATGACACCTGAATGACAACCTCTTTTGTTTTATCACTCATACCGGTGTCACTCCTGTTGATTGTATAGGTGAAATTAGCTCCACGTATTTTTCTGTTGACGGTCGAAGCAGATTTCACCGTGGCCCCTTGAGCTACAGTAATGTAACCGGATGTTGTGCTTTCAGACGTTTTTGCAAATACCATCTGTTCATCGGCAACAGATACAGCTTCATTGCGCAACATCGTACCAAGGTTCTGCTGGATTGCCAGATTCACAGCCTGTAACAGGCCGAGCAGCCCCACCATCAGTATTAGTGTGGCGACGCAGAACTCAATCAGCGTAAAACCTGCGTCCTTATTTGAATTCACATGCCGTTCCATTGATTTTCCCCATATTTACCCGCGCCGCTGAAATGGTAATGCAGTTTACTGTAGCTTCATCCTTATCGGGATCAAGTGGGGCTACAAAGATGGTACACATGTCAATGGTCATACCGGTGGTATCAAATAGAACCGGAGTATTGTCAAAAACGTCCCCGGCTTTGTTGATGCCGAATAACAGATTCTTTGTCATGGCCGTGGTGCCGGTGGAAGCGGCTGTTGCTGCGGTGGGAACAGTTGCGCTGTCGTAGGATTTGATCACATAGCTGTTTGGCTGAAAAATAATGCCGTAATATATTTTCTGCGTAACTGCGTTTGTACGAGCTTCATTCAGATCCGTGAATATTTCTCGAGTCTGTGCATCCATCCTGCTCTTTTTCTGCCAGATATTGAAATTCAGTGTCGCAATGGTCACAACAATCCCCATGACCGCTATGGTAATTATCAATTCAATAAGTGAGAAGCCCGAACGATTCGGCTTTTTATCACTGTTCGCGGCCATGACTATTTTTCCTGTAGATGCAGAATTTTTCTGGGCGGTTTGTTACCAGCGTTGCTGATTATCGGCGGCGGATCTGATGGCGGCTTGCCAACCATCGGAGTGCCCATTCTCCTGCCATCCCTGGCGGTCAAGGCGGTCCTCAGAGTTACCTCTTCAAAAGCTCCGGTAGAAACCTGCACGAGCACTTTTGAATCAAACGAAGCGCTTGGTGCAACACCACCGGTGTCGTACTTTACACCCCAGACGTAGGAGTCACCTCCAAACTTGCACACATCCGCTGTTGGTTTGAACGTTGTAAACTGCACAAGACCGTTGGTAAGAGCAACAGGGTCAGTAATGTTGCGTTCGGCTCCCATTGAAGTAGAAACGCTTTCGGCATCAAGAGTAATGTACCACCCCTTTTCGCCGTTTAAGACACCTATGCTGTCCTGTTGTTTCAGGTCACTCATCGTAAGTGCAGCCGGTGGGGTGACGGCGCACGCCTTGCTGATGGTGTCACTGGCCAGGTAACAGGAGTCTGTGACTCCCATGATATACCGCCTGTTGCTCGGATCGTCGCCGCCAAAATAAAAGCGGCCGCTGCCAAAGTAGAGCCAGAGCTTATGATTTTTCCGGTCCTGCAGACGGGAAACGCCGCTGGTAACCGGTCCGACACCGGAAATAACCGTACTGGTCTTCCAGTTTGCCGGATTTATATCCTCTTTGGTGAGGAGACGTATCACGCCTCCGGTGCTCCATTCGGTTGTGGGGGTAAGCGGAGAGAAGTCGTCAATATTCGCTTTGGTGTATCCGACGTAAATGGCATCATCCTGATAATTTCCATCGGCTGCATTATTCCATCTGTCCGTATCTATGGAAGCATTAACCATACTTCCACCGAACGCCCGCTTTATTCCGGTATCAATAACCCAGAAGTTGGTCCCCTCAACGAGCGCTCCGGTTGCTCCAACATCCACAACAAACAGCCTTAGATTCTGATCCGATCTCCCCAAAAACTGGTGAGCTATCTCATCAATCGGCCCCGTCGGCCCGGATGCGAACACAGCAAAATATTTGCCGTTCTTTGTTGTGTCGGCAACTGGCTCTGTCGCGGATTTTTTTGCACTGACCCGCACGAGCGCTGCACCGGAAGTTGCATACCCCAGTTGCGGATGACTGAACTCCCACTTAAGGGTCGGTTGGTTCTCAAGCACCCCGGTACTACTGTTGAAATACTGACCGGTAATATCAAGAGCGAAATAGGACGAGTAGCCGATGCCTTTTGTTTTTGTAGTTGCACTGTCAGCCGGGTCAAAGATCGGTGTCTTCACGCACGTACCGCTGGAGCCGTTTGTGCAGCCGTCCCCCTTGAGCCGGGAGGCTCCCCCCAGCCCCATACTGCCGATAAGAACCGTTTTCCAGTTGGTGCCGGCGGTCACATCCTTCAGGCAGTCGGAATAGTCGCTGGAACCAGAACAAGTGGAGGGTTTGGCAATGGCGGCATCAATCAGTACGGTTGGCCCGTCAACGTAGTAGATATGCTTGTAGCTGTTAGGGTCGGAAAAATATTTAAGGTAGGGTAATGCATTGCGAGGAATATACGCCCATTGTTCTGCACCGAGGCCTGTGCCCGATAGAATCGCCTTTGTATCACCGGAAATCCCCGAACCGGTAACCGACAGAGTGCCGAGTTTGAACGCGTGGAGCATGCCGTCGTTGGCGCCGACATACACCATCCCTCTTTTCTTGTATTCCGGCCTGTTGATAAACGCATAGTAACTCTTATCTCCATAACCTGAAGGGGTCTCCAGGTTGTATGTATGCAGTTTAAGCGTTGACTGGATACGAGGCGTCGAAGAGATGATGTCGCCCAGTTTCCACACATTCGCAGGGTTAGTAACGGTGGAGGTGTTTGCAACCAGGGAAACCGTTCGGCTGCGATAGCCGGTCTGGTCAGCTCCCCGGATATAGTCGATCAGCTTCTTTGACTCATCCAGGTCTGCCGCCTGAAGATACGGCATGAGGGCCGTTGCCCTCGAAGTGGCAGACGCAAATCCCCCCATACTGTCTGTAGCTGGAGATAACAGAGACAGGCCGTCAATACTGGTGTGGACGGTTCGTGCTGTAGCCGGGCGCGCCCAGAGCAGTTTGCCGGCTCTCCAGATGCTCTTGACATCATCAGGATTAATATCGGTGCCGACAACCGTTTCACCGGCACCGTCCCCATTGGTGTCCTGCTTCAGTTCAGCCAGTGTTTCCGAATTATTGAAGTAGAACCGGGCTAAATAATCACTCTTGAGGTTGAGTACGTGGTCACCGGAAGTATAATCAGAATCTTCACGAATGGAACTGTTGGAAAGGAAAGGATCTACGTAATACCACAGGTTCTGCATCTCACCAGTCCAGTTGGCAACCGTGCCATTCTTGAAAACCTTGTTGGGATAGAACACCGCCTGCAGAAGATTTGCCCCGCTCCCTTCACTGTTACTGAGAATAGATGCCGCTGTTCCGGAAGCTACTTTGGCAAGGATATCCGACATTGCCTGAGTTATGTTTGTTTCAAGCACATCGCCTTCGTTCGCCTCATAGAAATTGTCCGGATCACCGCCACTGATTCCGGCAGTATTATATTCCTTAGGTTGATCCGGGACCAGGTAGCCAGCTGTACCCGGCTCGTCCATATCGTTAAATCCGCCGTACTTTGCAGCCTCTTTCAAAATTGCAGTGCCTGTCCCGTCACCAAAGGTATATATGGTAAATATCGTAAGGTTCTGTTTACCCAATATGGAATTTTTCCCGACAGTTGCGCTGCGCAGATCGTTAACGTGTGCATAGTAGGCCGCAACCGACAAATAACTATCGCTTGTTACCGTAGGTTTTGTGGTTTTTGTTTTGGCAGTATTCCACCAGGTAGTGAGGTCAGAATCAGTGACATTGCTTCCTGATTGCCCGGGAACGTTTCCGTCACTGGTCGGTTGACCATCCGTGATCATCAGGACAAAGTGTTTTTGACAGGGGTACTCGATCGGATCCATGGTGCCATAGTCAACACTTCGGTTATAGGCGCTTGGTTTTGCCTGAAAATACCTGATAGCTTCATACAGACTTTCACCCAAAGGAGTGTTGCCGCCTGGGTTTGTGTCTGAACCTTCCATCGCAGCCACGAGATTACTAATGTGCGTGTCAACCGCAACGGCAACAACCGCAGCATCTACTCCAGCCGCAACAGTTGGAACCAGTTGTGTCACTATCCGGCCCCCATCCCCCCCCCCGATACTCGCAACGCTACTCTCGTTATCGTTAAACACCATCAGTCCAAAGCGCACCTTGTCTTTCAAAATCTGGATGATGCCAGTTGGCAGCGATGTACCGAACTCAATCTCCTTGTTGTTATTTGTGACCAGAAACTTGGTTGAGGCGGTTCTATCCTTGACTTTTCCCCCCATGAGAATCTTGCGGATTACATCTACCTTCCTCATATTCCTGAAATTCAGTTCATTACCGGAGCAGATAGTTCCGACATTCTGGGATGAACATTTTGCCGTCTTGTCAAGTCCGGCGGCATTTATGTTGTGTACCGTACTGGAGGTGATCTTGTACATTTTGGAGTTGTCATAGTAGCCATAATAGGTTTTGCTGGATAAGTAGGTAGCATTATTGAGGGTATATGCCGCATCCCCCATGCTTCCGGAGGTGTCAAATATGATGAGTACGTTTGGCTTCAGACTCCCCTGTCCGGATAGAAATGGAGGCGTTTGGCAATAGTTGTTTGTAGTTGTGGAATCAGAGGCAAACGTGACGATTATTGATCCGTCTGCGGTCACGTTGTTAAAGGTATATGAAGTGCCGTACTGATTGGTGATTGCGCCAAGATCTTTGCTGGAATAAGAAGCATTGGTATCGGTTACCCGTACGTTTAAAATCCGGTACCCGGTTGAAGGAATAATGGTAAATGTCTGTGCAGCATTTCTTCCTACAGAAGTAGCACCCATCGGGCTGACAGTGCCGGATGACGAAAGCCCGGAGGCTGAAATGTAGCCGGAACTGGCAGGGTCAATAGATGATGTGATTGTATATGATATTGGCCTGAACTTGACGACAACAGTGGATGTACTACTGATCGTCGGCGTCGTGTATGGACTTGTCTGGATACCCACCGAATTACCGTTAAACAGGACGTTTTCAACCTCGCACCCGGTGCCGGCAGTAAAATTGACCGCCGTAGTAGTTCCGGATGCAACGGATGTACTCAGTGTATATACACTGTTTCCGCTAACGGATCCGATCCGGGTTATATAGCTGGTGGACTGGCATGAGGTGGGTGTCGCGTCCTGAAACACGCTGGCGGTTACGGTATAATTAGCTGCAGTCGATTCAAAACAGACCCAGATAACATACGTATTATTTGTGGTGTCTATGTTAGACAGGGTGAAATCATTTGCCACAGTGGGATCGGATACGGAGATATCGATCCAGGACCCTGCCGTAATGGAGGAGCCCCAATTCACCGAACGCTGGGCGTACTTGATATGCCTGATACGGTAGCCGCTGCTGGGTGTCACCAAAAAACGTGGGGTGTTACTGTATGGCGATACAGAGGTATTACTCCCTGAATCCATATTAAGCCAGCTATAGTTCCAACTCTGGCATCCCCCGTGCCAGTAGGAGCAGGTTCTGGAATAGAACTTCACTGTGCCGCCGTTACCATTTGCCGGCCAGTAGGCGGCGGAGTTATTATCGCCGAAAGACGCATCAATGTCGGTATTCGCTGCTTGAGAAAAGGATGCCGAAAACAATACGCACCCAAGTGATGACAGTAGCGTGCATAAAAGTACAACTATGATTTTAGACATACGTGCTTTCAAGACCTGTACCTCCTTCTCTGTCCAGAATACTATGTGGACCAGATTTCAGACATACACTATTCAACAGCGGCTAATCACCAACTATCTCTTCAGCAGTTCCGGGTTTGACATCAGGGCAATAGCCGAGATAACCAGCAGGGCAGCAATGGCGGCAATTATCAGATTTCTCGTGGAAAACAGTTTTGCCGTCAATTCTTCCATCGGCGTCATGATCCTGCCGTGGCAATAGATACAGACCTTCAACGTACTCGCTATCGGCCTGTTACAGTATGGACAGTTTCGGTGTGATTGCGTAACTGCAGGCGGCGGCTGTTTCTGCCGGCGCTCCGCTCGTTTTTCCGCCTTCAGTGACGTATATTTTTCATACTCCCGTGCGTAATCCTTGTAGATCAGTGACCCGGTTATGGTCGCAAACAGCTCTTCAACCTGCTTCAGGTTCTCCTGCGCAGTGGCACGCACGGCAAGGTCCGTTGAGCGCACGGATTTACTGTATTCTTCCTTCAATTTCCGATACGTTTTCTCGACCTGATCAGGATTATCGCTAAACGACAGCCCCATTGCCTTGTAACAGAGCTCTATATCGGACAGTTCTTGTTCTTTTCCTGAAACAGCATCCATACTATTTCCTCTCGCCTCATAAAGCCGGGTTGTGAATAGAGTACGACTCTATAGAAAAACCCCCTGCTATGAAAAAAAATCATGGCAGGGGGCCAAACGTATCGACTGAATTGAGTTATTTACCTTCCAGCAACCTCTTCATGGTTTCCGCATCGCGCATACCAACCTGAACCGTACCGTCCGGCAGCACCATGGTCGGAGTCCCGGAAATGCCGTTGGCACCGGCAAATTTAGCTATTTCATCAAGAGCTTTTTTACTCTCCTCCTTGGCCGGTTTAGGAATTTCCTTACCGTCAAAAGCCTTATCAAGCAATTCAAGATTCTTTGTTTCATACACGGAGCGGGACTTGTCAAAGGCATCGGGGTGCATCGGCAGCGGGAACAACATGATATGAATTGCCACATCAGGAGCAATTTCGGCCAGTTTTTTTAACTCAGCGTGCCCCTTCCTGCAGTAGGGGCAGTCCGGGTCAGTAAAAACATACAGTTTTTTCGTCCCTTTTGGGTTACCCATAACAACCGCATACTGAGCAGGAATAGTTTTGACATCAACCGAGGTTATCTGTTTCGGCTGAGGAAATTCGTTTTTGTGGGCAATCACCTGTTCAAGTTGGTCCAGATCGAAGACAGCGCCCTGAATCAGGTGCTTTTTACCGTAATCCATGAAGAGAATGCCCTTCTTGCCCTCCCGTTCCACCAGCAGCTCAAACAGTCCCCGGGCAGGCGAGTGCCGAACGGAAGTAACCGTTCCCCCGACCTTTTTCAGAAATCCTGTCGCCTCCTGGGGTGTCAGTGTATGGCATGAAGCACAATCGCCCTTGCAGCCGTCCTTCGCCATGGCAAGAGAGGAGGATAGGAGGAGAAAAACGGCGGCCGTCGCTATACTGAATTTTTTCAGCATGGTGGTTCCTTTCGGATGTAATGAGTGGTTACTCTATCCATACGCCTTCAATTTGTAAAGCAATGAACGGTGACCATTTTCCAATGATCTAGTTGACTGAATCCAGAACAACCGCCGGTGCAGGCTCCGCCTACCCCCGATAAATCCCGCTCAGCCCCAGATACCACCGAATGAGCGGCTCCCCGTAAAAGGCGTACAGCACCGCACCAAACGCAAGGTACGGACCAAACGGGATTGCCAGTCTGGTGTTTTTTTTCTGCAGCAGCATTATGGTAATGCCAATCAGCGAGCCGGCGAGAGAGCTGACAAAAATGATGAACGGCACCGCCTTCCAGCCGAGAAAAGCGCCCATCATCGCCAGCAGCTTGATATCGCCCCCTCCCATCCCCTCATTTCCGGTCAGCCGGTGGTACGCGTAGGCAACCAGCAGCAGACTGCCGCCACCCAGCAGAATACCGAGCAGCGAGTTCAGCCAGGTATGACCATCCAGAAAGAAAGAACAGACAAAACCGACAACAATGCCGGGCAGCGAGATCTCATCAGGGATAATCTGGTGTTCAAGGTCTATAAAGGTGATGACCACCAGCGAAGAGCAGAAAAGGAAGAACACGACAAACGACAGCGTCGCCCCGTAACGAAGAAAAAGAAAAAGGGTCAGTATGCCGTTGAGCAGTTCGACCAGAGGGTATTGGAGGGAAATATGAGCGCCGCACCTGCGGCATTTCCCCCGCAGAAGCAGATAGCTCAGGAGCGGGAGATTGTCATACCAGGTGATTCTGCTGTCACAGTGGGGGCAGTGCGACGGCGGAGTTACAATAGATTCATTTTTCGGCAGGCGACAGATACAGACATTCAGAAAAGAGCCGACCACCATGCCGAGAGCAAAGGCGAAAAAAGGATATACAGCGGCCGGAGACATCAGTCGTCGCTTTCGGCACAGCCCCCGGCAAATTGGGAACTGAGGAACGTCTCAACTTCAGCAGCGGTTGAGAAGGCAAAACAGCCTTCAGCCAGTACGGCGGCGTGCTCAAGCGTACAACGGCGAAGCGTCTGCTTCACACGCAGAATAGATCCTGCACCCATTGAAAGCTCATCAAAGCCGAGCCCGAGCAGTACCGGCAGGTAGAGAGGATCACCGGCCATCTCGCCGCAGAGACAGGCGGGGATCCCCGCCCCGTGCGCTGCCTGAACAATACGTCGCAGTGACCTGAGTACCGCAGGGTGAAGCGGCTGATACAGATGAGACAGCTGACCATTGCTGCGGTCTATTGCCAGAGTGTACTGGATCAGGTCGTTCGTACCGACACTGAAAAAATCCACCTCACGCGCCAGTAGATCAGCCAGAGTTACCGCCGCCGGTATTTCAATCATCACTCCGACCTGAACTGCAGGGTCGTATGGAACGCCACAGGCAGCCAGTTCAAGCTTGGCCTCCTCAAGCAGCGCTTTTGCCGCACGCACTTCCTCCATCCCCGAAATCATCGGGAACATAATCCGGACAGGTCCATTTGCGCTGACACGCAGGATTGCCCGCAGCTGTGTTTTAAATTCGTCCGGCATACTTAATGACAAACGGATCGCCCGCACCCCAAGCGCCGGATTGGTTTCTGCCGTCTGGTTCATTCCTTCAAGCAGTTTGTCCCCGCCGGCATCCAGAGTCCGGATGGTCAGCAGATGTGGCGTGACAGCCTGCTGCATTGTCTGGTAGACATGCGTCTGTTCGGCTTCATCCGGCATGGTTGTACGGTTCATGAAAAGCATTTCGGTACGGTAGAGGCCGACGCCGCTCCCTCCGTGTACCAGAACGGCAGACCCCTCCTCGGGAATTTCAACGTTTCCGCGCAGGTGGATCGAATGTCCGTCACGTGTGACGGCCGGCAGCGGAGCTGATTTCAGGAGTTCATATTCGACATATTCATACTGCTGTTTGCGCAGGAGTGAGGACTGAAATGTTTCACTGTCCGGGTCAACTATGACCTCACCGGACAAACCGTCCACCACGACCGCGCGCCCGTCCAGCACAAGATCCGTTATCCCCTCGACCCCCATGACCGCCGGCAGATCGAGAGCCCGTGCCAGAATAGCCGTATGGGATGTCCGCCCGCCGATTTCAGTGATAATGGCGAGAACAGTAGTTCGGTTTATTTGAAGCATGTCTGCGGGAGAAAAATCGTGCGCCGCAAGAATTACCTGCCCTTCATGCTCGGGGAACGGCTCAACGGCATCCCCGCTCATACTGCGCAGTACCCGCTCAATGACCGTTTCAACGTCGCTTATACGTTCCCGAAGATACGGATCATCAATGCGGGAGAATGTTTCCCGGTAGCGGTGCAGGGTGCGTCTCAGTGCGCCTTCAGCGTTAATCATCACGGTGCGGATGATTTCCGAAGTCTCGTTTACCAACCGCTCATCCGTAAGGATCATCAGGTGTGTTTCGATAAAAAAGAGGTGGTCCTGACCGATAGTTTCAGCGAGGCGTGTTTTGAGGATTTCAAGCTCGATGCGGGTATCATCAATTGCCTGAGCCAGGCGGGCCGTCTCATGACAAACTGTTTCGGAAGTGATCGAATACTCGGATACCACTGTTCTGCGGCGATCAACGATATGCAGCCTTCCCATGGCAATCCCGGGTGAAGCCGCAATTCCGGAGAAGCTGCGCATCCTATTCTTCTCCGAATCCATTTTCAATAAGTTCACCAATGGTTTGAAATGCTTCGGTTTCATCAGTACCGTCAACGGTCAAGCGGACAAAAGAGCCTTTTGAAGCGGCCAGCATCATGATGCCCATGATACTTTTTCCGTTCACTTCAACATCCTCCCGGGCCAGCTTGACTTCAGAGTTGAACCGGCTGGAAGTTTTCACCATAAGGGCGGAGGCACGGGCATGCAGCCCAAGCTTGTTGACAATCAGATATTCTTTCTGGAGCATGGCAATACATCCTTTTACGAAAATCATCCGCAACCGCCTGGTACACGGCGGGAACCTCCACGTACCTGAGGTCCGGGCTGCAGTGTATCAGTTTGTTACTTCAGCAGTTCTCCCGCAACAATAATCCCCTCGCGACCGGCCCGGTGCAGATTCGCTGCAAGCTCAACAACCGGCAGCCGACCTCGGCGTGAACAGAATTCGATCAACATCGGGAGATTCACACCGGTAACGACTTCGATAACCCCTTCTTTTAAGAATGACATGGCCATATTGGAAGGCGTACCGCCGAAAAGATCGGTCATGATAATGGCCCCGTCCGACTGCACCCCAGCAACCGCAGCAACTACACGCCCCATGATTGTATCGGCCAGTTCATCCGGAGCCACCTCCACTGTTGCGCAGCATTCAATGGGGCCGACAATCATTTCTGCTGACAGCTTGAGAGCGGTCGCCAGCCCTGCGTGGGTAACGAGAACTAATCCAATCATTTAAGCCCCTTTTCAATATCCCTGTGTATAATTCTGACCATGGGCCATTTTGTCTGCAAATACATGCCAGTCGCTTCTGCAATGGTAACGGAGCGGTGGCGGCCGCCGGTACAACCAATTGAAATTGTTAAGTATGACTTCCCCTCTTTGCTGTGAGCCGGCAACAGCACATCAAGAAGGGGGAAAAAATACTCCAGAAACTGTGCGGCACCAACCGTATTAAGAACATAATCACGCACCGGATCATCAAGGCCTGACCCTGCTTTCAATTCCGGAACAAAAAAAGGATTCGGCAGGAAGCGGACATCCATGACAATGCTTGATTCAAGCGGCAGTCCATACTTGAAGCCAAACGACTGAACTTCAACAACCAGAGGATTGGATTTATCTTCACCCCTGACAATTCTGAGAATGAGCTCCTTGAGCTGATGCACCGTGAATTCGGAGGTATCAATTATTCTGGTGGCCAACTGCCGCAGGCCGCTCAAACGATCCCGCTCGATACGGATACCTTCCTCAAGCGAACAGTGATCATCAACAGGATGGCGACGCCGGGTTTCGGAAAAACGCCGCACAAGAGTTTCATCAAGGGCATCGAAAAAGAGGATTTCCACCGTATGGCCGGAACCGATAATTTTATGGAAGGCATTTTCATACCCCTTGAAAAATTCCCGTCCACGGATATCAGCAACAAGTACCACACCTTTGAAGGTCTCACCAGATCG
>CAIOXL010000123.1 GCA_903862245.1 uncultured Geobacteraceae bacterium
AGCTGCCAGAGGAGGAAGTTGCTGATGCGCATCTCGCCGCTGGTGCGGATCAGGAAATCCGGATCGGGCAGGCCGCCGGTGTCCAGATAGCTTTCAAACAGGTCGGTGGTAATATCCTCCGGCGACAGTCTCCCGGCAACAGCTTCTGCCGCCAGTCGAGCTGCGGCACGGGTTAATTCCTGCCGGGCGCCGTAGGAAAGGGCCAGCGTCAAAACCATGCCGGTATTTGCGGCGGTCTTGCGCATGGCGTCATCCAGGGTTTCGTTGATGTCATCCGGCAGGTCACTGCGATTGCCGATGACGTTGTAGCGAATATTCTTGCGCACCATGTGCACAGTTTCCCGCTGGATATATTTTTTCAGCAGGGTCATCAGGGCCCGTACTTCCAGCTGCGGTCGGGACCAGTTTTCAGAGGAGAAGGCAAACAGGGTCAGGTATTTGATCCCGAAAAGAGAAGCCTGCTCAACGATCATTTTGACCGTTTCGGCGCCGCGCTGATGCCCGATGATGCGTTTGAGCATGCGCTGCTGAGCCCAGCGGCCGTTGCCGTCCATGATAATTGCCAGGTGGGCCGGAAGCCTGTTCGGATCAAGCGGCATCATCAGACTTCAAGGACCTCTTTTTCCTTATGGGCTACGGCCTCATCCATTTTCAGCTCAAAACTCTTGGTGACATCCTGAACATCCTTTTCATATTTTTTCAGTTCGTCTTCCGTGATGGCCTTGTCTTTTTCGAGTTTTTTCAATCTGTCGATGGCATCACGCCGGATATTTCTGATGGCGATTTTGTCTTCTTCTGCCTTCTTTTTCAGCCCTTTGACGATTTCCTTGCGGCGTTCTTCGGTCAGGGGGGGGAGGTTAAGGCGGATCGCCTTGCCGTCATTTGAAGGGGTCAGGCCGATGTTGGCATTCATAATCGCTTTTTCAATGATCGGAATGGTCTTGGACTCCCAGGGGGTGATGGTAATGGTGCGCGCTTCGGGGATCGCGAGGGTTGCCACCTGGGACAGGGGGGTGGTGCTGCCGTAATATTCTACGGTTATGCTGTCCAGGATGCCGGTCGTGGCTCGTCCGGTACGAATTTTCTGGAATTCGTTCTTCAGAACTCCCAGAGTTTTATCCATATGGATCTTCATGTCTTCAAGCACGTTTTTTGGCATGGCTATTCTCCTTCTCCTTGTACGATGGTGCCGATCTCTTCACCGAAGATTACTTTTCTGATATTGCCCGTAGTTGTCAGGTCAAAAACAATGATGGGGAGGTTGTTGTCCATGCAGAGCGATATAGCAGTGGCATCCATAACCTGCAACCCTTTTTTAAGAACGTCAATGTAGGAAAGCTTTGAAATTTTGACCGCAGCCGGATCTTTTTTGGGATCGGCTGTGTAGATACCGTCAACCTTGGTCCCCTTGAGGATGACCTGGGCGTTGATTTCCATCGCCCGCAGGCTGGCGGCAGTATCGGTGGTAAAGTAAGGGTTGCCGGTTCCTGCGCCGAAAATAACAACCCGCCCTTTTTCAAGGTGACGCATGGCACGCCGGCGGATGTACGGTTCAGCCACTTCCTGCATGGCAATGGCGGTCTGGACACGGGTCGAAACCCCCTGTTTTTCCAGGGCATCCTGCATGGCCAGGGAGTTGATAACCGTTGCCAGCATTCCCATATAATCGGCACTTGAGCGTTCCATCCCTTTGGACGATGCCGCCAGACCGCGGAAGATGTTGCCGCCGCCGATCACCAGCGCCAGCTGCACTCCGCTGTCTACAACGTCCTTGATCTCACTGGCAATAGTGCGCAGAGTCTGCGGGTCAATGCCATACCCCTGATCACCGGCCAGCGATTCTCCCGAAAGTTTCAAAAGTACCCGGGTGTAGGATGTTCTGCTCATGTCGTGCCTCCAGATGTTGTTGGTGTTGGACCTTCAGAGCAATACAGTGACTGTGTGCAATCAAAACGGGGATGAAAAAAAAGCCGGCCATTTCGGGCCGGCTTCGCTGAATCGGTTAGAGGCCGGCTGCTGCCGCCACCTCGGCGGCAAAGTCGCATTCCTTCTTTTCCAGTCCCTCGCCAAGTGCATACTTGGTGAAACGGGTGATGGTGATTGCTGTGCCGAGTGCTTTCCCGGTTTCTGCGGTCAACTGCTGGATCGTTTTGTCGGTGTCCTTGACAAAGTGCTGCTCGATCAGACAGATATCTCCGTAGAACTTGTTTACCTGACCATCAATGATTTTTTCAATGATGTTTTCAGGCTTTCCGGTTTCACGGGCTTTGGCGCGGTAGATGTCCTTCTCACGCTCAAGTACGTCCGTATCAACTTCACTCCGCTGAACATACAGCGGGGAAGCGGCAGCGACGTGCATTGCCACATCCCTGACGAATGCGGCAAAGAGCGGATCTTTTGCGGCTGCAGCGTTGTCGCATGTTGCCTCAACCAGGACGCCGATTTTTCCGCCGGCGTGGATGTAGGAACCGGTTGCTCCGGCACCCGGTACAACATAGCTGCTGAAACGGCGGATCTGCATGTTTTCGCCGATGACGGAAATGGCCTCATTCAGCATGGTCTGAATGGTTTTGCTGCTGTCGCCGCAGTACGGCTGGGCAAACAGTTCCTCGACCGACGCGGGGTTGGCCTGCAGGATATGGTTGGCGATGTCTTTTACGAAGTTCTGGAATGTATCGTTTTTGGCAACGAAATCGGTTTCACTGTTGATCTCAAGCAGAATGCCCTTGCCGCCGTCGGCGGACACCGCAGCAGCAACCATGCCTTCAGTAGCCGCACGACCCGCTTTTTTTGAAGCGGCTGCAAGACCTTTGGTACGCAGGAAATCGACCGCCTGGTCAAAATTGCCGTCTGTCTGCTCAAGCGCCTTTTTGCAGTCAAGCATGCCGGCACCGGTTGATTTTCTCAGTTCTGATATTTGTGCAGCTGTTACAGCCATTGCTATCCTCCCATCCTGTCGCAGCAGGAATTGTCTGTTAGTGTGAATTATTCGCCCGTTGCTTCTGCAACAACTTCTTCTTCGGGAGCATATTCTTCTGTTCCCTCAGCATCTGTCTGGAGAGCAGTCTTGCGGGCCTGAATTCCTTCAAGAACGGCATCGGCCATTTTTGCGGAAAGCAGACGGATGGCGCGGATAGCGTCGTCGTTGCCCGGAATGACGTAATCAATCGGATCTGGGTCGCAGTTGGTATCGACAACGGCAACAACCGGAATGCCGAGTTTGTTGGCTTCCTGAACAGCGATTTCTTCATTTTTCGGATCGATGACGAACATGACGCCCGGGAGCTTGCTCATGGTTTTGATGCCACCCAGAGTCTTCTGCAGCTTTTCGCGGTCGCGGGTGAACTGCAGTGCTTCCTTTTTGGTGTAGGCATCGATGGTGCCGTCTTCAAACATGGCGTCGATCTTTTTGAGGCGATCAATGCTCTGTTTTACGGTGGAGAAGTTGGTCAGCATGCCGCCGAGCCAGCGCTGGTTGACGTAGTGCATACCGCAGCGTGCGGCCTCTTCTGCGACGGAGTCCTGAGCCTGTTTTTTTGTACCGACAAACAGGACAGTGCAGCCGTCCTGAGCGGATTCTTTAACAAAGCTGTAAGCGGTTTTGAAGTAGCGGACGGTTTTCTGCAGGTCGATGATGTAGATGCCGTTACGTGCCCCGAAAAT
>CAIOXL010000124.1 GCA_903862245.1 uncultured Geobacteraceae bacterium
ATTTCATGCCCCAAGTGGCGTGAGTAGTTTTCGCGAGGGCATCAAGATTGCCATTTTGTTGTCGAACTTGTTTTGGGCAACACCAGCCTTGGCAGGGGCATCAATTTTGTCGCCAGCGTAGCCGAAACCTACGTTTCCGCTGATGATATCGGAAATCTTTTGGGAAATTTGAAGGAACCCTTCAAAACCGACAGCATCTTTCTTGTTTGTTGCATCATATACTTTACGACCAAGGAAGCTCATGTTGCCGGCATTCTGTGAAGCACTGATGCTTGCCGTAAGGAGGGTGGCACCGAATGCAGCGGTACCGTTAGCGTAGCCAAGGATAGCTGTAATCTGCTTGTCAGCGGTGACATTTTTGAAGGTAGTACCAACGACTCCAACATTGTAACCAACCGCGCCAGCTTTCCTGGCATAGCCGACATTCAGTTTAGGCAGATACATTTTGACATTTGAACTTGCTTCAGCATTAACACCAAGGTCAGTACCACTGACGTTACCGGTCGGCTGAATTACAGAAAAGTATACGCCGTTGTTCAGGTTTACCCTGATTTGCGGCTGACGGGTATCCCACTGCGCTCCATACGCTTTGAAGGCGTTATCATCGGTGTGCACCTGTGCCGAGCCAAGATAATAGCTGTTGTAGTCCTGACCAATGATCAGTTTTCCAGCACCGAAATTCCAGGTCCCGTAAAGGAGGCGGAGAACGACGGATCCCGTACCGGCACCAACTTCGAATTTACCATCCACTTCACCTTTTTTGAAGTTTGCGCCAAAAGTGCTGTTACCTTGGAGGTGCTCGTCAAAACCTGCACTCTTGCCGCCTGCGGGGGTGTCGGCAAGGTTGTAGAACGTTGCCAGACGTGCGGAACCGTACATGTTGGTTTCAGCCGTTGCCGGTAATGCCAGGGCAGTGAGTGCACCGACTGTTGCTGCGATTGCTGCTGTTTTTTTGAAGTTCATCTTCGTTCCTCCCGTTTATGGTAGTTGCTTGCATTAACATATCTGGAATTCGGCGATCAAGACACTGTCCCTTAATGACGCTCAGTTCAATCTCCGCCATGTCAGTTCCAATTTTTATTACATATTCTAGTGGTGTAGACGGTAAGCGATATCTCTCTGGTTATATAACGATAGATATAACTCAACACTGAATGGGCGCAATATGTATCACGGCCATTCGTTATATACCCTACTACATAATGCATGCCAAAAAAAATGCATGTAACCTACTGTGATAATTAAATTAAAACACAATTGGACGTAATGCGCTATTTTTTTAGCTATATTACGATGCAGTCTGTTTAAAAAACAAGCACTAAATTCTGATAACAATGTGCGTAATAACAGGCAGGGTCTGTATACCAATTTACGCTGCCCTAGAATCTTCTAAGTGGTGTTTATGCCATGCGCCGGAAAGAATGTGAGTAATGTGAGAGCCGGTGAGAGAAATGAGAGTAATGAGAGTTTTCGAGTTGCATTACGTATAAAAATATTATATGAAAAAATTATGTCAGGTGGCTGCCATTCTTCGGCAGTAACCGTAATGGAGCCCCTGAAACCGGGCAATCTTACGTGAAAGGGGGTTCGCTATGGTTTCGGTACAGATCGGCAGCAGAGTCACCATCAGCTACATCGGCACGTTGGATAACGGCAGGGTATTCTACAGCAGTGACGAAAACGGCCCGATGACCGTTACCATCGGAGCCGACCAGATTTTCCCCGCGCTTGAGCTTGCCCTTATCGGTATGTGTGCCGGCGAGACAAAAAATATCGTACTTTCACCAGTTGAGTCCTATGGCCCGCGACGTGATGACAACCTCATCAAGGTCGAACGCCAGTCATTCCCACCCCATAAAAAGATCACCGCCGGTAAAAAATTGAGCATCGATTTCGAGGGCGGATCATCCAGGATAATGGTTGTGACAGACGTGAATGATACCGAGGTAACGCTGGACGGTAACCACCCGTTGGCCGGCCATGCCCTTACTTTTGCCCTCAGGGTTGACACGGTGGCATGACGTGCGACGTATCGGCGGAGTGATACCGCAGAGACAAAAACCGGATCGATATGTGTCATTTGTCGGAATTGACGGGGACAGGAATTCACGCGAGCTGATTGTGATGGTGCGCCGTCACATTGATGATCCGCGTAAGAGTAACCGTTTCTGGGAGATGTTCAAAGGCAAGCTGGAGTTGGTCGGCAAACCCGATGAGAACGGGGGACGCTGCCTTGACGAGTTGTTCCTGATCCATTCCTACATCAACAACATCACCGAACTGTTTGAAGAATACGATGACCAGGCGGCACTGGCACTGCTGGCGCAGATTGAAACCGAAAGCTGCTGATGCCGGGAATCCCACAGAATCCCCGATCCTTTTCATACTTTCGCATCTTATAAAATTGATTTGTGTATGTTCGTATCTTCATCCCTAAGAAGTTCTATTATCTGCGGATTTACAGCACATTCCCTCAGGCAGCACCCTGAATGTATACTCCACCCTCTTCAATGTGCATTGTGGGCAGGTAAGCCGGCGGCGACAACTGCACCTCGCTGGATGCCTTGGGCCGCCCCGTCTTGAGGAAACGGGCATACGGCACTACGGCGGTCACGAACCCAATGTGCTCGGCACGAGCAGCAGTACTCGGTTCACATAACAACAATAGCTCCGAAGCGTTCTGGTGCCCAAGCAGCAGCGGCAAAGTTGTCCCTGCTTCGGTGCAAACCCCCAGGCTGACAAACGGCATCTGGAAGATCACCGTATCAGCGGCATACACCAGATCACAGCGCAGCATCATGATCGTGCCAACCCATGCCGCGCCGCCATTCACTGCGGCAACAATCGGTTTACCCGTCCGGGAGATCACATCAAGAAAGCGTCGCGCTGGAGGCAACAGACTCAACAACGGAAAGTTGACAAAATCGGCAACGTCACTGCCTGCGGTGAAAAAGTCATCGCAGCCGCGAAGCAGAACAACCTTGACGGCCGAATCACGGTCGGCTTGCTCCAACACCGTTGTCAGATTCCCACACATGCCGATACTGAGCGAACTCCTATTCTCGCAGGAATTGATCTTGACGATAAAAACCCCGTCGAGAAGTTCAGTTTGAATCAGATTATTGCTGACGGTAGCGCTCACGTTCGTCCTCCTTTTTATCGGAACAGCCTTCGCTTTACGCCAAACTATGCGGCGGCGTGGCGCTGTTTACACCCTGTCGACAGCTCTTCCAGACGCTGACGATCGAACGGCCTGACCAGAACATCATCAAAGCCGAGTGAGAGATACTGCCGGCGCTGATCAGGGAACGCACGGGCAGTGTACGCAATGATGCGCATGCCGGCATCACCCTCTGTTTTTCGTAGCGCGGAGCAGATGTTTTCGCTAGGTAGGTCGTGGAGATTTACGTCAAGCAGCACGAGGGTAAAACTGGTTTTTTCTGCACGTTGCAGCGCAGTTTCGCAGCTGTCCGCTTCCTGCACCGACCAGCCGATTTTTGTGAGCCAGGTGCAGGCCAACATGCGGGGGACCGGGTGATCGTCAATAATCAGGGCATGACGTTTAGACATCTAAATCTCCCTTGCAGAAGTAATGAGTAATGAGAATATGCCCGCCATAGCCGGTATATGGGTATTAGGCCGCCATTTGATTCGCGAACTGCTGCGCCGCATGATTATCGTAGTTTAGAGCTGCGGGGCTGATAAACTCCTCGGCAGGTGCAGGTTCCCTGCCCACATTGGTTCCCAGCTGGCCGACACCGTTGTACCCCCAGGACCAGACACTCCCATCGTTCTTAAGCGCCACCGTATGGTAATTGCCGGCCGAGAATGCGGTTATCCCGTTCAAACCTGAAACCTGAACAGGAGCAGGTCTGTTGGTGGTACGACCGTCACCCAACTGGCCGAAGCCGTTGTATCCCCAGGACCAGAGGGTACCGTCACTCTTCATGGCAACCGTGTGATAGTCCCCCACCGCAATGGCCACCATGCCGCTCAGGCCGACGACCTGCACCGGAGTGGCCCTGTTGGTGAACGTGCCGTCACCCAACTGCCCGATGCCATTGTCACCCCAGGACCAGAGAGTCCCATCGTTTTTCAGGGCCACCGTGTGGCCGTATCCGGCCGCGATAGCAACTATCCCACTCAAACCCGGAATCTGCGACGGTGTGCTTTTTTGACCTCTGCTCCCTTGCAGAAGTTGGCCGATGCCATTATCACCCCAGGCCCAAACGGTCCCATCGTTTTTCAAAGCCACTGTGTGATAATCACCTGCGGCGATGGCGGCTACCTCATCCAGTCCGGGAACCGCTGCCGGTGCGACCCTTCGGATCGTACTGCCGTCACCCAACTGGCCGAAATCGTTATCCCCCCAGGCCCAGACTGTTCCGTCTTTCTTTAGTGCCACCGTATGATAATCACCGGCTGTGATAGCGGCGATCCCGTCCAGGCCGATGACCTGCACCGGAATGGTTCTCTGGATGGTACTCCCGTCCCCCAGTTGACCGATGCCATTGTATCCCCAGACCCAGACCGTTCCGTCTTTCTTCAGCGCCACCGAATGTCCGTAACCGGCTGCAACAGCAGCCACCTCGCACAGACCAGTGACTTCTACCGGAGTGGTTCTTTGGAATACACTGCCATCCCCCAGCTGACCATAGCCGTTGTATCCCCAGGCGGCGAGTGTTCCGTCCCATTTCAAAGCAACCGTGTGGTAGTCCCCCGCTGCAACTGCAATTACCATATTCAGATCTGAAACCTTCATGGGTGCCCGACTGTTGAACGCCATACTCCC
This sequence comes from uncultured Geobacteraceae bacterium, assembly GCA_903862245.1. GTDB lineage: Bacteria > Desulfobacterota > Desulfuromonadia > Geobacterales > Pseudopelobacteraceae > JACRCG01. Next base: position 4,793 of record CAIOXL010000124.1, read on the forward strand.
TCCAATCTGTTTGATCAAGTGTCGCCCTGTATACTCACAAATTTCCGGGATAGAAAAGAATCTTGGCACAGGGGGGTTTTTAATGAGCTGGAATGTCATTACCAGATAATTATAATATTTCGCCATTCACAAATATTCACAATTCCTCACATTGGTGACCGGGAGCGTCATATTCATTCGGAGGAGTTGTTACATTGTCTTTACGTATGATTTGATGTACCGGGATACAGTGGGAGGTGCTGCATAGTTGATGGAGTAGGCGGGAAATTCGATCAGTATAATCAGCGCTGGCTGCACGCGGAAAATCAGGGGGGCAGTGGTACCGTTGTCAGAAAATTAGTCACCAGCAGCCGCGCCGTGGCGGAGTAGTTCCCGGCTTCAGCCTTGAATGCGGCTACACGGTCTTCAACGTCTGCGCGGGTTGCATGATCCCAGGCAGACCAGTCACGGATTATGGTTTCCGTCACCTCGGGATGGAACTGAACCCCCCAGGCAGAGTTCCCCACCCGGAACGCCTGGTGGGGACAGCGGGGTGTAGAGGCCAGCAGTACACCGCCGGCAGGGATGTCAAAACTGTCATGATGCCACTGGAACGTGCAGAATTCCTCCGCACTCCCGCAGAAAAGCAGATCCGCCCTGCCCGCTTCGGTCAACGTCACATGCACTGTGCCGAGTTCTTCCCAGCGGTTGGACACGACTTCCGCCCCGAGGGCTGCTGCCAGCAGCTGTCCGCCCAGACAGACCCCCAGATAGGGGACCCGGGCGGCCACGACGCTGCGAATGAGTTTTTTCAGATCACCCAGAAACGGGTGGCGGAGAAGGTCACCGGCTCCCATGGCGCCGCCCATAACGATCAGCGCCGAGATCTCTTCCGGTGCGGGCAGGCGGCCGTCACGGTACGGGTGGTGGACAACCCAGGGGATGGTGAGGTGGTCTGTTATGGTGCCGGGGGGAACTTCCGGATCATTCTGAATAATGTGCAGCATTATCTCTCCGTGGAATTCCGGCCCGTTCTTCAGCTCTTTCGGTTGACCCGCAGGATCAGGTCCCCTTCGAACAGCAGCGGGTGCCGCCGGATACCGGTCAGCAGTCCGGCCACGGGCGCCACGACTTTCTCAATCACGGAGCCGCCGAAACTGTCATAGATGTACCCCAGCTCCTGCCCGGCGCGGACCCAGCGCCCCACCTTGCTGTCGGAGACAAACGTGCCCGCTTTTTCGGCAAAAACGCGGAACGCGCTCGCCTTGTCAAAGCAGCAGGGTTCTTCATCCTCCACCGCAAGCTGGACCCCTTCCAGCACCCCAATCCGCCCCATAAACGAGACCATCGCCCGGAAAACCCGCTGGCAGTGGTCAAGCTGCACCGTACCGGCCTGCCCCACCCGGAGGACAAAACTCTGACCGGGCCAGACTTTCCAGGAGTACATCATGGTCGTGGTAAAGACCGGAGAAAGCGAACGTTCCATAATAGCCTGCAGGCCAAGCTGACGGGCGGTTTCCCGCTCTGCTTCGGTCGGCCCGTACAAACGGACCTGGGGAATCTCTTCGAAATCGGCGCTGGCTGTATGAATATCGATGCGGTACCTGGCGCGCTTTGTCGCCTCCAGCACAGCATAGGCGATGCGCTGGGTGGTTTCGCCGTTGGTACTGCCGGGGAACATGCGGTTGATGTCTGATTTGTCAAAGGGCCAGGTACGGGTGCGCAGATTTACCCCCAGCACGTTGACCGCTGGAATGATCAGCACCCGTTTGACCAGGCGTAAATCCGGGTATTTACCCGCCTCCACACTGTTCAGGAAATCAGCCAGGCGGGAGAGGATGAAAATGCCGTTGATTTCGTCCCCGTGCAGCCCGGCAACCAGGGCAACGGCAGGTTGGGACGATTTGGGGCCGATTTCGTGGCAGGGGATATCGAAGCCTTCCCGCACCGGAGCGGTCATACAGAGCAGATCGCGTATCATGCATGCCTCCCTTTGCGCGCCATAACCCGGGCCATCAGTGACCCCTCATAGACAAGCGGATATTCCCGCAGCGTGAAGAGCACACCGTCCACCGGCGAACGAACTTCCGAAAGGGTCTCACCATGAAAGGGGGAAACAATCGTGCCGAGGAGCTCACCGCGACGGACATCAGTCCAGTGGGCCGCCGCCGGGATGAACATGCCGGAGGTCTGGGCGTTGAGATAATGGACATTGCTGTCGTCGGCGATCATCGCCGTGTGCGACGTTACCGGGACGATCACGTCAGGGGCCAGTACCCCCATCTCCTGCCAGACTGCCAGGATGCCGGCCACCAGCTGCTGGCAGTATTCGGGGGTGATGCGCATGCCGACCCCCATTTCCGCCACCAGGCAGGGGGTGCCGCAGCTGTTGAGACTGTGGGCGACGGTTGTCTCAAGCACCGTCGCAGCACTGTGCAGCCAGATGAGGTCAAGGTTCATACGGCGGGCGATCGGCACCAGCAGATCGTCAAATTCCTGATTGATCCGCACCTGGGGTATTTCACGAAGGTAGATGTTGCTGGCATGGATATCCACCACCAGCGCCGCCCCTGAAAGCGCGGTCATCAGCGCTGCAGCCAGGCGGTCCGGAAGCGGACCGGAGGAAGAACCGGGGAACGCCCTGTTCAGATCGGTGTCGAAAACCGGCAGCCCGCGGGTCAGGGTGTCCAGACCGAGGGTGTTTACCGCCGGGTACAGTTCAACAGTGCCGAGCAGGCTGCCGGGCGAGGCAAGCAGAAGTTTCTCCAGCCAGGCGGCCAGGAGATGGCACACATAGAGCCCTTCCAGTTCGTCGCCATGAATTCCGGCCACGACGGCGACCCGGGGGCCGCTTCCGCCGGTGAATACTGCGCGGCGGGTTTCCATCCGTTCCCGGTACGGCATTTCTATGGTGAAAAAAGTTTCCGTTTTTGCAGCTATTGTTCCGGACATCATCGTCCCTTTCTAAAATTGAATACCTACTACGGCCGGCACTGCAGGAACACGGAGACGCTGAGAAAAGCGAGAAGAACTGGGAGAGGGGGGAACTACATCATCGTCTGCATCGGTTTCTTCCGTGGTTGTCTCTGTAACATTCTCACTGTTTCTGCCCTTAGTGCCGGTCGTGCAAGGCTCACTGCCCCTGCATCGTCACGGTCACCGTCGGCTGCTCCCCGGAAAAATCCCCCTTGAAGCTGCCCCGCTGGGGTGCGGCATCGTAGGAATCCCTGCCGACGGCAACCGCCACGTAATGGTCGTTGGCCAGCAGGTTGTGGGTGGCATCGAAACCGATCCACCCGGCACCAGGTACCAGGGCTTCAGCCCAGGCATGGGTGGCAAGTTTTTCTCCCTCTGAACTGATGCCCGGATCCAGATACCCCATGACATAGCGGGCGGGAATCCCCCAGGAGCGGGCTACCGTGATGAACAGATGGGCAAAATCCTGGCAGACGCCGCTCCCCTGCTGCACCGCCGTCGTCAGTGTCCCATGCACTTCAGTCGTGCCGGAGCGGTATGACAGGATCGTCGGTACCCAGGCAAGCAGCTCCAGCAGAGACTCCAGCAGCGGTCGGCTTCTGTCCGGTTTCGGCAGTGCACATTCAAGGACCTCGGCCAGTTTCATGACGGGGGGGGTCAACAGGCTGCGGTGGAGTATAAAATCATTCATCGGAGGAGTGCGCCGGACAGCATCACAAAGCCACATCACCTCTTCAGCCGGAGTAACCGCCTCAAAACTGAAGGGATTTTCCTTCAGCGTTTCAACCTCGCTCTTGAGGCGCGTCACCAATCGGTTGTGGAGTGGTATCACGCAGAAGTAATCAACCCGATTGCCGAAATAGTCCGTATAGGATGCCAGTTCAGCAGACGGTTCAGTCTCGATGGCGCAGGAAATTACCCGCTGGTGCCCGTCGTTACGCGGCGCGAGCCGCAGCTCCACGTGATGTTCACGTACCCCCTGGGGATATTCAAGTACCGTTTCGTGCTCTATCAGATAACGCATTACATCTACCTCTATTGGAAAAACTCTTCCGCAAGAGCAACATGAACCAGAGAAAGCTTTTCCAGCAGGCTCTCCAGATACTCATGCAGCCCGGCATCAAAAATCTGCTGTGAAGTCCCGCCGACCATTTCGGAGAGGTTCGCGAAGGCGGTTCCGGTGGCATCCTTGTTTTCCAGGCCGATGATCTGCAGAGCACTGCCCATATGCTTCACGGAGAAGATGATCGACCGGGGGAAATCGCGGTTCAGCACGACAAATTCGGCAACATCGGCCGGCATGAAAGCGGAGTGGTAATTGCGGCGGAACGCCTCAAAACCGGACAGGGATTTGAGCAGCGCGGCCCACTGGTAGTAATCAAGAGCAGAACCGACCATGGAGAGATCAGGCAGAATAATGTGGTATTTGACATCCAGGGTGCGCACCGTCATATCAGCCCGCTCGAAGCAGCCGCCCAACTGATAAAAGGCGTAGGCTTCACCGCGCATCATGGTCGAAGCGACCAGCCCGTTGAAACGGGCCACCTGATTGCGCAGCTCGACAAATAGAGCTCCGGCTCGCTCGGCGCTCAACGGCCCTTTCAGCCGTTCGTTGAAACTCATCCAGATTTCGTTGACCGCCTCCCACATCTCCTTGGAAATCCGGTCACGCGCCACCCGGGCATTCTCGCGGAACAGCCTCAGGCAGGTGCGGATGGAACTGGGGTTGGTACGGCCGGCACTGATAAACTGCAGCACGCGTGACGTACTGATACTGCCGTTGCCGAACTGCTCCAGATAAAGCGGTTCAGACGAGTTTATCTGCAGGATCGGCCGCCACTTGTCCTCTTCCCCCATATCCTCTTCCGCCTCCACCAGATAGAGCAAATTGATCTCCATCAGGCGGGCGGTTTCTCCGGCCCTCTCGAGGTAGCGGGCCATCCAGTACATCGAATCGGCAATGCGGCTTAGCATGGCGTTAGTTCCTTTTCTCTCCGGATATCCCCCTGCAGACAGGGGGAGGAAAATCTATTCTGCCAGTACCCAGGTATCCTTGCTGCCGCCCCCCTGCGACGAGTTCACCACCAGTGACCCCTTGCGCAGTGCCACTCTGGTCAACCCTCCCGGCACAACTTCGATATCATCCCCGTAAATCACGTAGGGACGCAAATCAAGGTGGCGCGCTTCCAGCTCGCCGTCCATGTAGCAGACGTGTCGGGACAGGTACACCACCGGTTGGGCGATATAATTGCGCGGATTTTCCTGTACCAGATCCACAAACTCCTTACGCAGTGCCGGTGTGGATGAAGGGCCCATCAGCATGCCGTACCCTCCCGATTCACTGACCGCCTTGATCACCATCCGCTCCATATTGTCAAAGACATACTCGCGGTCTTTTACGTTAGTCATCTGATAGGTGGGGACATTGTTGAGGATCGGTTCCTGACCGAGGTAGTAACGGATGATGTCCGGCACGTACGGGTAGACAGCCTTGTCGTCGGCGATGCCGCTTCCCGGCGCATTGACGATGGCTACGTTCCCGGCCCGCCAGGCGTTGATTACCCCGGCGATGCCGAGAGAAGAGTCGGAGCGGAACACCAGCGGATCAAGGAAATCATCGTCAATACGGCGATAGATGACATCCACCCGCTGCAGTCCGGTGGTGGTTTTGAGATAAACGATATCGTTGACCGTCACCATGTCACGCCCTTCGGCCAGCTCCACCCCCATCTCCTTGGCCAGGAAGGTGTGCTCGAAATAGGCGGAGTTATATATGCCGGGGGTGAGCAGTACGATTTCAGCATTGTCCTTGCCGCGGGGGGACAGTGCGCGCAGGGCCGCCAGCAGCAGCGACGGATAATGCTCAACTCGGCGCACGCGGTATTTGTTGAAAAACTCCGGCAGGATGCGCCGCTCTATGACCCGGTTTTCAATCATGTAGGAAACACCGGACGGGGTGCGCAGGTTGTCCTCCAGAATCAGGAACTCCCCTTTTTCATCCCGGATGATGTCGATGCCGCTGACATGGGTGTAGATACCGCGCGGCGGCACAATACCGACAATTTCCCGCCGGAAGTCGCGCCCCTGGTAAATCAGTTCCGGCGGGATAACGCCGTCCTTGATAATACGCTGTTCGCTGTACAGGTCCGCCAGAAACAGGTTAAGCGCCCGTACCCGCTGTTTGAGGCCGGATTCGATCTTGACCCACTCCGGAGCGGTAATGATGCGCGGAATCAGGTCGAACGGCCAGATGCGCTCGATACCCTCCTCGCTTTCCCCATAGACCGTGAAGGTAACCCCCTCAGCCTGCAGCGCCAGCTGGGACTCGTGGGCCTTGGCCTCCAGGGCGCTGTTGCCCGTGGCCCTGATATGATCCCACAACAGGCGGTAGTGGTCACGCGGGGTAAAATCGTCGGCGTAAAACTCGTGGTAGGGGGTACGGGGTTTGCTGCCCTGCATGCCGGCATTATACATGATCGGCCGCTCCTTTACTCAAGAATGCGTGGAGTATACTGGAATTATAAATTTATGCCATAACTCGTTTACAGCGGCTGACTGATGACGATAAATCGCTCGTCGAACCAGGGAGCGAGAAGTGGGCGTACATCCCTCCATGCAAGACCCCCGCCACCACAGCCGGGGCGTGGCACAACAATCTGCATCCAGCCCGAACGATCCGCCAGAAGCCGCAATTCACGGGCCGAACGGGCGATAATGTCAGGATCGGGGAGCGACCAGGGGGTCTCCTCCACCGGAAAGGTGGCGATACCGTTGCCCAGACAATAGACACCGTTACCCCCGTCAGCGAGGAGTCTGCCTACAATTTCGGCAAGCCCTGGATAGCGCTGCGCCGCCTGCCTGGCCACCCCACGCCCGAAAATTGCTCTGCCGTCTCTGGTCAGGGAACCGTTCGTGGTGATCACGATGATCCCGCCGGCGCGGTATTCCCAAATATCTCCTATGGTCTCAAGCATTCCCGTGCCGATCCCTGGAGGTAATCGAACACCTCACCACGGGTTGTTATGAAATACGGCATCTGGTTCAGCAGATCCTCCAGCAGGTGCAGCAGCTCCCCGTCTTTAGTGCCGAGTTCATCCATGACCCCCCCCAACATCGGCAGAATCTCGTACAGGTCATGGCGATTGAATGGTGCGGGATCGGGCAGGCCGGTAAATTTCGCGTCACCGCGATGGGCGATGTCGCGAGGGTATTTGAATTTTAGATCGGACGCTTTGATAATGATGGCCATGGGAGTACCTCACGTAAATAATCCTGATCAGAACGAATCCCCCGCTTAAAACTCCCTCTCCCTGAGGGAGAGGGTCGGGGTGAGGGGGAAGTGCTCGATTACACAACATCGCCGCCCCCTCAACCGGCCTTCGGCCACCTTCTCCCTCAAGGGAGAAGGTATCAACAGTGGATCAAGACTGCTCACACAATAAATTTATCCTGAAACAGCCCTTTCAGTGACCGCCGCAGCCGCCGCCACAGCCGCCGCCGCACCCCGGCTTGACGATATCCGCAGCCTTCGGCTTCTCGCACAGCTGCAGGGAGGCACGGTCAACGTACCACGAATCATCTTCGTTTTTCCCCTGCAGCTCGTTTTTCTTGAGCATCATCAGCACCCGCATCTCTGTCGTTTCAAGAAGCTGCGCCGCTTCGGCTATCGATACAAATGACGTTCCTGCTGTACACATGGTGACTCCTCCTCAAGCTGCCTTCGGCAGTGTTTCTTCAGCACAATAGATGGCCATCAGCTCACCGTTTGTCAGATCCCGTTTGCGTTGGCACGACATAACGCGCGTCAGTTCAAGCAGCGGCGCTGCCTGTGTCCGGTCAACGCTGATGCCCATGCCGCGGTACCGTTCGATCAGGCCGCCGGTGCCGGAATGCTTGCCGACGGCAATACTGCGGGTCAGCCCCACTTCCGCCGGATCAAACCCCTCGTAGTTGCGGGGGTCCTTGATAACGCCGTCGGCGTGCAACCCCGATTCGTGGGCAAAGACCCGTTTGCCGACCACCGGCTTGGAAACGGAGAGGGGGCGGCGGGACGCCGTGGCAACAAAGAGCGACATCTCGCGGAAGCGGTGGGTGGTAATGCCGGTGTCCACTCCGCAGGCATGTTTCAGCCCCATGACAACCTCCTCCAGCGCCGCATTGCCGGCCCGCTCGCCAAGGCCGTTAATGGTGGTGTTGACGTACTTCGCCCCGGCCCGGATACCGGCGATGGCATTGGCCGTGGCCATCCCCAGATCGTTATGGGTATGTACCTCGATGTCAATTTCCGGTACCGCCCGCCGCAGGAACGCCACCTTATCGAACATGGTGAAGGGATCCATGATCCCCAGCGTATCGCAGAAGCGGAAGCGGTCCCCCCCCATGGCGCGGGTAATTTTCATCAGCTCCACCAGAAAGGCCATGTCGGCCCGACTGGCGTCCTCACCGCCAACCGACACGTAGAGATTGTGCTGTTTGGCGAAACCGAGGGCAACCTTCAACTGTTCCTTGACCGCGTCCCGGTTTTTGCGCAGCTTATGGGTGATCATCTGGTCAGACACTGAAAGAGAAATATCCACCGCCCCCACACCGCAGGCGATGCTTGCCTCAATTTCAGGCACCAGCGCCCGGTTCCAGGTAATCAGGCGGGCATTGAGCCCCAGATCAACCAGGGAGCGGATGCCGGAGCGTTCCTCCTCACCCATGGCGGGAATGCCGCATTCGATCTCCCCCACGCCGATGGCATCAAGCATGCGGGCAATGGCGATCTTTTCCCGTTTGGAAAACACCACTCCGGCGGTCTGCTCGCCGTCGCGCAGGGTAGTATCGTCGATGATAATGTCGTGATCTATGGTCATGATCGCCCCCTGTTGACGTTTGTTATGTGTTATCCGCAGCTCCCCATGGTGGCCAGAGCGTACAGCAGATCCGGGCGGTACTCCGGTTTTCTCCCCGCATACATCAGCAGATTGCTGCCAGCCTCCACCATGCCGCAGCGCCGGTAAATCCGCTGCGCCGCCCGGTTCGAGGCGGGGGCATCCAGCAGCAGCTTCGTCCCTGACGGCACGGCAGCGGCTGCCTCCCTGAACAGCTCTTCCGCAGCACCGGCATCAAGTGCCGCAAACGGCCCGAACTGCACGACCTCGCCGCACGGCTGCCGCACGATGAAACCGGATTCACTCTGCAGCAGAGCGCCACGCTGTGTCGTCACATCAAGCAGCGCTCCCCGGCGGTCACCCCAGACGACCCTGTCGATATCATATGATGAACCGGTCATCGCAACTCCCCCGGTGGTTCTGGCATGGCCCGGGTGCCGCTGGCGTCCCCTGCCGACCCAGCGGATTACCGTATCAATCGTAGTAAAGCCCTGTTTTTCATAGAGCGGCGTGCCGGAGTGGGAGGCGGTCAGCCAGATCGTTTCTGCACCCGCTGCTGCCAGCGCCGCCATGGCTTTTCTGAACAGCGCCTCGCCGATCCCCCTGCCGCGACAGGACTCCGCCACAATCAGATTGCCGATCCAGCCGCTCTGCTGGTGACAGAGCGAAGTGACAAACCCTGCCGCTTCGCCAGTATCCCCATGGGCGGTGAAACAGCCGACCGGAAATGCCGTCAGCAGAAACTCGAACTCCCACGGTTCCGCCACCCAGTTTTCCGTCGCTGCCAGCGCAAGGAAGGAGGCTATGTCATCTGTCCGGAACGGCTCGGTGGTCATGCTGGCGCTCAGGCCGCCTCTGCTATTGTCATGGTGATATCCTTGCCGATCAGGCCGACGGCATCGGCACGGCACTGTTTGCAGTGGGCGAACTGGCCGATGATCCCTTCGTTTGCCGTGCGGACCGCAGCAACCATTTCCTCACTGGGGGGCGTTATGTGGGCCAGTTCGGCCTGGGGAATAATCGGCATGATATTCATGACGAAAGCGCCCAACGCCTTCACCCGTGCGGCAATCAAGGGGATCTGGCTGTCATTGACCCCCGGCACCAGAACCGTGTTGACCTTGATGGTCAGCCCCAGCTCACCAGCCCGCTTGAGCCCTGCAAACTGGTTGGCAATCAGGATTCCGGCCCCTTCCGATCCGCTGTAATGCTTCCCGTGATAGATGACATGACGGTAGATCTGGGCGCCGATTTCCGGGTCAACAGCGTTGATCGTGACCGTCAGGCTGTGCAGACCGAGTTCATACAGACGGTCGATCGATTCCGGCAGCAGCAGGCCGTTGGTGCTCATACAGAGCATCAGATGCGGAAACTCCTCTTTCACCATCCGGAAGGTTTCAAAGGTCTCTTCGTTTGCCAGCGGATCCCCGGGACCGGCGATGCCGACAACCTTGATGATCGGGCCGACCACCGGACTGGCCATGACCTCACGTACCTTGATGATCGCTTCATCAGGGGTCAGCAGCCGGCTGGTGACGCCGGGACGCGATTCATTGGCGCAGTCATGTTTGCGGGAACAGTAGCCGCACTTGATGTTGCACTGCGGTGCCACCGCCAGGTGCATCCGCCCGTTTTTGTGATGATTGCCGCCAAAGCAGGGATGCCCCTGAATCTTGTTCTTCATGTCGCATGCAGTTGCCATGGTGTGTTACCTCCAAAAATGAAAAACGCCCACAGGAGAAAATCCCACGGGCGTCGTTGCCGGTACTGCAGTCCCATACAGCACAGAATATGCCAGTTTGGCTGAGAGAGCACACAGAAGCGCAGAGGCACAGGAAAATAACGGCGTTGACACGGCAGGCGGCGTTCCGCACTCACCCCTCTCATGGCACAAATCTGCTTGTAAATTATACAGCAAAGATGGTTTGTGAATTGCATCGATCAGAGTCACTCAGTAGTAACGGTGGCAAAGAAAGGCACTCCATGTTCTCCCAGTATGATCTTGAAGACATCCGCGATCGGGCCCGGGCTGCGTTTATCGGCATGGCCATCGGCGATGCCCTTGGCGCCACGGTGGAGTTCATGACCGCCTCGGAAATCTCCGCCAAATACGGTACGTTCCGGGAGATTATCGGCGGCGGCTGGCTTCGGCTCAAACCGGGACAGGTGACTGACGACACCGAAATGGCCCTCTGTATCGCCCGCGCCATTGTCAGAAACCAGACCTGGTCGCTGGAGGCGATCGCCGATAATTTCGCCACCTGGCTCAAATCCCGGCCGGTTGATTGCGGCGACACCTGTCGCAAGGGGATCCGCGCCTATATGCTGCACGGACAGCTGGAGTCGCCGCCGAATGAGTGGGACGCCGGCAACGGCGCGGCGATGCGCATCCTTCCGGCGGCCCTCTACTCCCTCCCGGACGGCGAGCTGCTGAAAAAATACTGCATCGAACAGGCGCACATCACCCATCACAACCCGGTCTCCGATGCCGCCTGCATCTGCCTGGGACAACTGCTGCACATGATCATCTGCGGCGCTGAAAAAAGCCGGCTACGGCGCCATGCCGACGGCCTGGTGGCCAGGTTTCCCACCTTTGCCTTTGAGCCGTATCGCGGTCTGGCAACCGGGTATGTCGTGGATACCCTGCAGACGGTGTTTCACTGGTTTTTTCGCGGGAGGAGTTTTGAAGAATGCCTGGTCGGCACGGTCAATCAGGGGGGGGATGCGGATACCACCGGCGCCATCTGCGGGATGCTGGCAGGAGCCTACTACGGGATGGAGGCGATCCCCCGACGGTGGCTGAAAAAGATGGACGCCAGGGTGATCGCCGAGATCGAAATCATGGTGGAACGGCTGGTGGACGCCAGCCCGGCGGGAAGAATGATGTAGAGGACGCCTTACGCCGGCTTCAGAATCCTGTTAGCCACCTGTAGTAATGTTTTGCGCATGTCCATCGCCGACTTCTGCATAATGCGGTAGGCTTCGGCCTCTGACACACGCTCCTTTTCCATCAGCACCCCTTTGGCTTTTTCTATGATTTTGCGCTGCTCGATAAGTTCGCGCAGATCTTCGATTTTTTCCTTCAGGGTTTCAACCTCTTCAACATGCTGCAGGGCGATTTCAATGGCCGGCAGCAGATCCTGCCGCCGGAGCGGTTTGGCTAAAAAAGCGGCAATGCCGGCAGCTGATGCCCGTTTAACAGTCGCACTGTCACAGGCGCTTGTCAGCAGCAGGATCGGAATCTTCAGTTTTTTTCCGATTTCTTCTGCAGCGGTTATGCCATCCATTCCGGGCATGGAAACATCCAGAATCACCATATCGGGAAAGCTCCCCAGCGTCATCTGCACGGCATCTGCACCGGTTCCGCACTCCAGGATTTCATCAAAACCAAGATCGACCAGCATGCTCTTCAGGTTGGTTCTGATGAGCTGCTCGTCATCACAAATCAGTATGGATCTGCTCATAGGCGTTTTCCTCCGTAGTGCAGAGTTAGCATGAGCCGTGCCACTTCAGCCGAGCGGGCGCTTTTCAAAAAATCTGTTCAACACGGAGACAGTAGAGTAGGAAGCAGGCCACTGCAACTTTAGGTTTGGCTTGTCTGTTTCCGCCTCTTTCGTTTGGCGGTGCCCTAGGAGTCTGTCGGACTTGCGATTTTGCCTAAACTGACCCTGTCTGCAATTTTTATCTATGAGGATGAGATCGAACCGTCAATATTTCTGTCTGGTCAACTGAAGTGGCTTTGTACTGTCACAAGACACTTCTGAAGGCC
>CAIOXL010000125.1 GCA_903862245.1 uncultured Geobacteraceae bacterium
ACGTTGTTGATCCTGACCGTCACCCCTTCGGCCGAAAAATAGCCCTGACTCTCTGCAACATAGAACGGGAGCGACAGCGGCGTTTGCGACAGCGAGATCCTGAGCGGCTCCGCTGACCATGCGGAAGAAATTCCGGCAAGCTGCACCACGAGTACAAGAAACAGTGATTTGAACATATCGCCTCCGAATAGCGCCCCTCTGTGCACAGGTGTCACCCCTTCGACCACTTCTCCAGCTTTGCCAGCAAATCCTCCAGAATCAGCGGCTTGGGAAGATGGTCATCCATCCCGGTGGCAAGGCATTTTTCGACATCCTGCTTCATGGCATTGCCGGTAAGCGCAATTACCGGGATATCGTGCCGCCTCACAGCTGAATCGGGATCGCGGATTACGGCGGTGGCTTCATAGCCGCTCATTACCGGCATCATGCAGTCCATCAGCACCAGCGCATAATCGTTTTCCTCCAGCATCTGCACCGCCTCTTTGCCGTCAATCGCCACATCGACCAGATACCCATAGTTCTTCAGCAGTTTGGGAACCATCATCCGGGCCATCGGTTCATCCTCGGCCATCAGAATGCGGCCGATGACGGGGGAAACTCCCCTCTTTCCTGCAGCGGCTGAATCTCCTCCCCCCCTTACGCTGGGGAAATGGACGGTATCCTGTTTTTCCAGAACCACGGTGAACCAGAACAGCGCCCCCTCCCCTTCAGCACTCTCCACACCGATACTCCCACCCATCAGCTCCGCCAGCCGTTTGCAGATCGCCAACCCCAGCCCGGTACCGCCATATTTACGCGTGGTGGAATTATCAACCTGGGTGAAAGAATCGAATATCTGCCCCCGTTTGTCGGCTGAAATGCCGATACCGCTGTCGCGCACCAGAACGCGGAGGGTGGCGAATGATCCATCTTCGCCCTCTTTCCGCACCTGAACGGTTACCGTGCCGTGCGAGGTAAACTTGATGGCGTTGTTGATCAGGTGTCTGAAAATCTGGCACAGTCGGCCCGCATCACCTTTCAGGGCCGTGGGAACGTCGGCATCCACCGTCGCGGAGAGTTTAATCCCCTTTTCGCGGGCCAGAAGCGACAGGAGCCTGACGGTATCGGCAACCGCCGTCCGCAGGTCAAAATCGGCAACTTCCAGCTCGATCCTGTCCGCCTCGATTTTGGAGATATCGAGGATATCGTTGAGCAGCTGTACCAGTTCAGTACCGGCTTTTTTGGCAATTTCTGTGTATTCGAGCTGTTCCGGGGTCAGCTCCGTATGCTGCAGTAACTGGATCACGCCAATAACGCCATTCATCGGGGTACGGATTTCGTGGCTCATGGTGGACAGGAACCGGCTCTTGGCGATACTGGCAGTTTCGGCATCACGTTTGGCCTGGCGCAATTCCTCTTCCACCCCTTGGCGCTCGGTGATGTCTATGTGACAGCCCATGACCCGTACCGGTTTACCCGCTTCGTCACGAAAAATCTGGGCTTGGGCCACCATCCAGCGATACGATCCGTCCTTGTGACGCAAACGGAATTCGAGCATATAATTATCGGCAGGGCTCTCCAGGTTGTGCTGCAATCGCTCCAGCGTCGTCCCAAGGTCATCGGGATGGACGCGGTTTCGCCATTCTTCAAAGCGATCGGGGAGTTCGTCTTCCGAGTATCCGAGCTGCCTTTTCCATTCTGGGGAAAAATAGACACTGTTCGTCGGGAGATGCCAGTCCCACAAACCGATGCGTGAAGCTCTTACGGCCAGCCGCAGCCGAGCCTCGCTCTCGCGCAACGCTTCTTCAGACCGCGTGCGCTCAACAACATCCTGCTGGAGCCTGGAATTTGCCGCCGACAATTCATCGGTTCGCTCCCGGACCCGTTGTTCCAGGCGTTCAGTCAGTTCATGCAGATGCAGATGGGTTCTGACCCGCGCCAGCACCTCTTCCGGCTCAAACGGTTTGATAATATAGTCCAGACCGCCGGCTTCAAAACCTTTGACCTTTTCCTCTCTCCCTCCCAATCCGCTGATGAACAGCACCGGGATATGGCGACTCCGCTCCTCTGACTTCAGGCGGCGGCAGACCTCAAACCCGTCCATCTCCGGCATGTTCACATCCAACAGGATCAGGTCGGGGACTTTGGCGGCCACTGACCTCAGGGCGAGAAGGCCAGCGTCGGCCGGGCGCACACGATATCCGCTGCCGGCAAGCAGACTGGTCAGCAGCTGCAGGGTGGCCGGGGAGTCATCAACAGCAAGGATCTCGTACGGTCCTCCGTTCCCCTTCTCATCGGCAATCATGACGTTTCTCCTCCCGACCTGTCTGGTCGGCAGATCTCCGTGCTCTCCAGCAATTCCAGCAAACGCCGGTACTCCAGCCTCCGGGCAAGTGCCCCCAGGGCGGCCCCGAGCGGGGCGTCATGGGCGGCGACCTGCCCGATCAGTTCCTGGGCCACTGTTGTATCCAGCTCCACCACGGCGTGATGCAGCCGGAGAAGCAGCGCGGCGGGCAGTGCGTCCAGCTGTTCGAGACCGGGGTCGTACTCCTGCCCGATCGCCAGCGGCTTCTCTTCATATTCATAGGTGAGCCCCAGATGCCTGGCCATCGCTTCGAAAATTTCCGTATCCCGGTACGGTTTGCGGATAAAATCGTCACATCCCCCTGCCAGGATCTCCCGCCGCTCCTCCTCCAGGGCGTGGGCCGTGAGGGCGATTATTTTTGTGTCCGCGCCGGCCTCGCTCGCCTTGATGCGCCGGGCGGCCTCCATGCCATCCATCACCGGCATGCGGATATCCATCCAGATCAGGTGGGGATGCCACTGCTCAGAAACAGCAACCGCTTCCTGGCCGTTGGCCGCCTCACGCAGGTCGAAGCCAAGCGGTTCCAGCATCCTGCGCAGCAGCAGGCGATTTTCCGGTTGATCTTCGACGATGAGAATGCGATAGCAGGGCTGCCCCTCAGCCAGGGCGATGATGCGTTCATGCCGCAGCGCAGCGGGGCCCAGCACGACCGGGGGTAGTTCCAGCGGGATCTCGAAATAAAACAGCGCCCCCTTCCCCGGCTCACTTTTGCAACCGATCTCCCCCCCCATCAGTTCAACATACTGCCGACTGATGCTCAACCCCAGCCCGGTTCCGGCTTTCACAAACGAGCGGACGCCTGACTGGGTAAATGGCTGGAAGATCCGTTCCCTTTCCTCCGCAGGAATACCGGGGCCGGTGTCCGCTATTTCGAAGCGCAGTCGTGCCCCGTGCGGTTTCTGTTCCGCCACCATACCGGCCCGGATGGCAACCCCGCCGCTTCTGGTAAATTTGACGGCATTGCCGATCAGGTTGATCAGCACCTGGCGCAACTTACCCATATCTGCGGTAACATGGCGGGGAAGGTCGGGAGAAAGTTCCACCGTGAAACTCAGCCCTTTTTCTGCGGCCTGGGGATTCAACAGCAGGTGCATCTCGTGTACGAGCTGATGCAGATCGATAGAGGCCGGCTCCAGTTCAACGCGACCGGCCTCTATTTTGGAGAAGTCCAGTACGTTGTTGATGATATTCAGCAGGTGTTCACCGCTCCGCGTGATGATACCCAGGCTCTCCCTCTGCTCCTCCGTGGCTGACGGGTCGTTGTTCAGGATGCGGGCAAATCCGATGACGGCATTCAGCGGCGTTCTCAGCTCATGGCTCATATTCGCCAGAAACACGCTCTTGGCACGGTTGGCCACTTCGGCCTGTTCTTTCGCCTGAGTGGCCCGTTTCCGTTCTCGCCGCGCCCACCCGGACACGGCCGCGATCATCAGGCAGTTGACCAGATAGGCGGCCATTCCCAACCGGTCCGGGTAGTCGTTGATGAACGGCTGATCAGCCATCAGCGGCCAGCCGTACAGTACAACGAGGCAGGAGACGGCGGCGGACAAAACGCCCGTCTGCCAGCCGCCAAGGAGCGAAGAGACAACCACCGCCGGGTAGAACGTCACCCAGACGATTCGAGAACCCAGTTCAGCCAGGAGGTACTTTCTGGCGAGCAGGGCGATGAGCATGGCCGGCAGGACGATGCCGCAGGCCAGCACCAGCCCCCGCACCGGCGATGAAAGGGTCGGCTTCATGACACCTCCCTGCCCCTGTTCGGCAGAATTATTCGGCACATGCTCGTCGTCACGAATGCACCTCAATGCGGAATTCTGCACCGCCATTCACGTTGCGGGCCGACAAATGCCCCCCCATATTCTGTTCGATGATCGTCCGGGACATGTACAACCCGACGCCGGTTCCTTTGTCCGGGCCCCGGGTGGTAAAATAGGGGTCGAATATTCTCGGCAGAACATCATCCGGGATGCCGCCGCAGTTGTCCCGGATATACATCACAGCACGCCCGTTCTCCCGGGCAATACGGATAGAGATGCGGGGATCGGAAACTGAATGCTCAAGACAGGCATCACGTGAGTTGGAGAGTAAATTGAGCAGCACCTGGGCATATTCGTTCTGGTATCCGGTGGCGGTTACCGTTTCGTCACCCGCGATCTCGACCCGGATGTTGTGGCTTTTCAGACTCGCAGAGACCAATGCCAGTGAACTGCTGACCGCCGTACTGAGTAAAAACTGGCGCCTTTCCTTGTCCTCCCGGAAAAAATTGCGGAAGTCATTAATGGTGCCGGACATATGCTGCAGTACTTCCATTATTTCGTGGACGTTGTGGTGCACCTCTTCACTGGTGAGTGTGCCGGAATCATATTCTGACTGCACGCTCTGCACCATCAGGGAGATGGCATTGAGCGGCTGGCGCCACTGGTGGGCAATGTTGCCGATCATTTCGCCCATGGCTGCCAGGCGGTTCTGCTGGATCATCGCCAGGTCCTTGCGGCGCAGGTCGGCAACCATCTCCGCAACCCGGGCTTCCAGCGTCTGATGCAGCTGGCTCAGTTTTTCCTCCGCCAGCTTGCGCTCTGAGATGTCATTCATCGTGACCCAGCATTCGCCGTTCTGCGCGGGAGTAGCCTGCAGGTGCGCCCAGAATGGGACGCCACCGGCCCGCAGCAGACGCATCTCCCAGACCTGGGGAGAGTTTGTTTCATGGCAGAGTGTGCACTGCCGGTAAAATGTATTCAATTCACCTTTGTGGAGTATACAGCTGACCGGTTCATTGACCAGCGAGTTACGAACAACACCAAGCATGGTGGCGGCGGCAAGATTGACCTCCCGGATCATGCTTTGCTCACTGAGGGTCAGATAACCGACCGGTGCCAGATCATAGAGGTCGAAATAGCGGGACCGCGAATCGGCCAGTTCAGCCTGGGCACGGCGCAGCTCCACATTCTGCATCTCAAGCTCGATCTGGTGCACATGCAGTTCATCCTCCGCTGCTTTTTGCTGCCGGGCTAGGAGTCTGTCGGGCTTTATAGCATCGAGTCCGGCATATCGGTTGTTTCATAAACTGGCGTAACAGTCTGATATTATTGATATAAAGGTTGTTTTTCGCTTGCGTTTTTACTGAT
>CAIOXL010000126.1 GCA_903862245.1 uncultured Geobacteraceae bacterium
GATGGAAAAACGTTTTGCAAGAACCTCATATTTAACGGCATTCCCCAGCAGGTTGGCCCATACCTGTCGGAGCAGGGGGTAATCACCGCGCACGGAAGGCAGATCGGCAATGTCCCATTCGATGACCCGTCCCGAACAGCTCTCCGTTATAGCGGGCAGCAGCTCCTGAATCATCTTGTTCATATCCACGCGTACCCGATGCACCTCGGTTCGTCCGGTGCGGGAGAACTGCAGCAGATCGTCGATCAGCATTCCCATCTGGCGGGCCGAATCGGCAATGGTATCTACATAGTGCAGCCCCTTTTCGCTCAAGCCGTCACGGCAGCGGGAGACCAGCAGATCCACATAGCCATCGATATGTCTGAGCGGCGCCCGCAGATCGTGGGAGACGGAGTAGGAAAACGCCTCCAGCTCCTTGTTGGCAGCTTCCAGTTGCGTGGTGCGCTCGATCACCCGCTGTTCCAGTTCCTCGTTGAGCCTGCGAAGTGACTCTTCGGCCTGCCTGCGTTTTTCATCATGCTCGGCAAATTTCAACGCGAAGGTGATATCAGCAGCCAACTCATCCAGCAGCGTCAGTTCGTCATCAACAAAAAAATCAGGTTCATTGGCATACAGTACCAACGAGCCGCGCACCTCTCCCCCGACAATGAACGGGAAACTGGCCGCAGCATGATACCCCAACCGCAGGGCATCAGCTCGCCAGAGGGTCACATGCGGATCACTGGCCATATTGTCAACCACAACGTGCTGACCGATTCGTATGGCAGTGGCGGCAGGCCCGCGGCCTCTCTCGTTGTCATCCAGGGATATGTTCAGCTTGTCCAGATAATCACCAACCACACCGGCATGTGCGACGGGTGTCACATACTTTGTCTGCATATCCAGCAAGCCGATCCATGCCATGCGGAATCCACCGATGTCCACAGCAAGATGGCAAATTGCCTCAAACAACTCTTGCGGCTTGAGCATACGGACAATTAATTGGCTGACGTTGCTCCGCATGGCCTGGGTACGGTTAAGATTACTGATATTAATTTCCATGTTCTTGCGCTCAGTGATATCTTCCGAGAAGATCACGATACCTCCGACCTCACCCCTGGCATCAAGCCACGGCCGCACTTCCCATCGCACCCACTGTATTGAACCGTCGGCCCTTTCAAAACGGTCGGCTTCCGCCCACACAACTTCGCCGGCCAACCCGCGGCGATGCGCCTCCTTCCAGTTTTCCTGAATTTCAGGGAAAATATCATAGTGCGAAAGTCCCCTGACGTCCCGCTCGCCAAGACCATAGTCTTTCAACCAGCGGCGGCTCACCTGCAGGTAACGCATGTTTCGATCAAACATCGCCAGGGAAACCGGCGCGTGTTCGATGAAGAGCCGCAGATGCTGCTCGTTTTCCCGCAGACCCTCCTCTGCCTGTTTTATGTTTTCAATGTCGGTGCAGGTGCCGAACCATTTCAGGATATTTCCCTCTGAGTCGCGCACGGGAACACCACGGATCAACCACCAGCGGTAGACGCCATCGAAGCGGCGCAGTCGACATTCAAGTGTGTAGATTCCAG
This sequence comes from uncultured Geobacteraceae bacterium, assembly GCA_903862245.1. GTDB lineage: Bacteria > Desulfobacterota > Desulfuromonadia > Geobacterales > Pseudopelobacteraceae > JACRCG01. Next base: position 1,563 of record CAIOXL010000126.1, read on the forward strand.
CGGTTGCCGTCGCCTGCTGCCAGGCATCCCATGCCATTTGGCGATCATCGGAATGGAAGGGGATGTTCCAGCCATGGCCGTAACTCTCCTCCAGGGTCATCCCGGTGTAATCCACCCAGTGCTGATTGACATAGGTAGTCCAGCCGTCGGGCCGGGTAATCCAGACGATCTGCGGCATGGACTCGGCCAGGGTACGGAACTCCTGCTCACTATGCTGCAGGGCCGTAATAGCCTGGGTCAATTCAGCCGACCGCTCGCTGACCCGCTCCTCCAGATGGTCCTTGGCGGCGCTGACTGCTGCAAGGGCTTCGGCCGCCAGCTGGTTTGCCTTCCGCAACCGCTCAAAAGTGAAGGAAAACAGTACGCCCATGCCGGCAAAAACTGCCATGGTGAAGGCATATGCCGGTTGCTCGATTATAAATGTGTACCGGTTGGGAATGAAAAACCACCAGATCACCAGAGTGGAGAACGCAATAGACGCCAGTCCGCACCGCAAGCCGCCGATCCAGGCGCTAAAGAAAACAGCGGGATAAAAGAAAATCCAGGCGAACGGTTTAAAACTATTCCAGAAGAACCATTGCAGCATGAACGCGGCAAGCGGAATCACCATGGCCGTTATCAGACGGGGAATCCCGCCGGAACACTGGACGGCATTATTTTTTTCTTCTGAGATCATGGGAGCGGCCCTTTTGAGTGAGTTAAATACATCGTCACGAGTCAGGGATTGTTACACCTCAATCCGGAACTCCGCGCCATCGCCCACATTGTTGGCGGTCAGATGCCCAGCCATGTTCTGTTCAATAATCACCTTGGACATGTACAGCCCGAGGCCGGTTCCGCTGGCCGGACCACGGGTGCTGAAATAGGGATCAAATATTCTTGGCATTATGTTTTCAGGAATGCCGCCGCAATTATCCCGGATATACAGCACAGACCGCCCATTCTCCCGGGCTATGCGGATGAAGATGCGGGGGGTGGTAATATTGTGTTCGATCCCCGCCTCACGGGCGTTAGTGATGATATTGAGCAGCACCTGCACGTATTCGTTGTGATAGCCGATGGCAGTCGCCTCGTCGTCAGATTCAATTTCCACCTGAATGCTGTGGCTGCTCAGAATCGGGGAGACTAACGACAAGGCGCGCTTGACAGCGTTGTTGAGGAAGAAGAGTTGTTTCTCCGTATCTTTCTGAAAAGAATTATTGAAGTCATCGATAGTGTGAGACATTTTCAGGAGGGTTTCCATAGCCTCGTGAATATCCCTCTCCATCACCTCACCTGTAAGTGTACGCATCAAGCTGGGGATGCCGGCCGGAACGAATGTAATGGCTGACTACATGGCAGCAAATAACACGGCCATGCACAGTGCCGCCCGGAACATGGCGAGCCTGATGGGGAGCCAGATGCCCCAGGTCATGGGGGCAAACGGCCCGGCCGCAACGGTTGATGTCAATCGCTATCGCGGTATGATGGGCACGATCTTCAGCAACCTGTCGTCGGTAAAGGTGCCTAACGCAGCCATGGCAAATCTCATGACAACCATGACCGCAGCACTGTCCGCCATGCCGGCGGCAGGTGCAGGGATGCCGTACAGAAACATGTCAACCACCTACAGAGGCATGATGAGATAATGGCGGGGCGGGGTGTTGGAGCACAAAAAAACGGGCAGGGGCCGCTAAAGCCCACTGCCCGTTCTGTTTATACCGGAACCGCCCGGCGGTTACTCCCTCCGGATCACCTGGGTTGTGCAGTGGGCGGCACCATAACCACCGGTCAGATTGGAAAAGTTCATCCAGGTCGCACTCACCCCTTCGGCGGCCAGACGCTCTTTGTAGGCACTACTGACGCCGTCTATAGCCAGAATTTTCTTTGCCCCAACGGAGACAAAATTGATCCCGTACTTAAGTTGGTCAGCATTACTCACCGGAATCAGCTGTATCTTCAGATCGTCTTCCAGAAATTTCTGGAATGGCATATCGCTGACGGTTTTAACGTACTGTCCATCTTTCATTTCATATAAATCCACCAGTGATTTTTTCGCAGGGTCGGATGCCTTGACGATCTTCCCGGAAGCGTCGCGCTGGTCGATCCGTTCCTCAACAATCACCGCCAGGTGCCGGTCAATAATATTGAAATAGGTGTCTAGATGCATCTGGTCCTGGTTCTTCCAGGCGTCCTTGACTACCGCCACCCGCTTTGTCCCGAACACATCACCCTTCAGCATCTGCCGGACCGCTTCGGCATTGGTACGCAGTCCCTGCCCGAGAAGGGCTGTTTCACCAGCCGGAATAAAGTCACCCCCTTCCAGACGGGCCGTGCCGCTCACCTCGAAGACCGGCGTTATACCAAGCTTTTTATAGGCAAACCGGACAATCTTCGTTTCCAGTTCCCGCTGCGAGGCATTGAAATGGCCGATCACCATTCCTTTTGACGTAGTAATCACCTGGTCGCGCATGAAGTAGAGGTTCATAACCGGATCGGCGGAATACACCGCCTTGAGACCGGTGTTATGCCCTTTGGTGGACTGGATGGAAATTTTTGGCTGCTGCATGATAATGGAAACCAGTTCCTTCGGATGGAGCTTGTCGATAACGTCCTTTTTATACGCAGCCTGGGCGGCAGCCATTTTCTTGGGGAGCGCTTTTGTATCATAGCGGAGAGATTCAAGGGCAAGGGTGCGTAGTCCGTTCAGTTCTGACCCCGGCCTGGCCGCTCCGGTTTTATCATCCATGGTTCCCGCGAGCAGAATATCGACCAGCCGGAACACCTTGACGCCGCTGTTCGCCATCTGACAAATGAAGTTGCTGTGTTCGCTGCGTGCCCCTTCCATTGAAAAGGGGCGTTCAAACAGCGCCGCAGCGGGGTGCGCCAGACCGAAAAATATTTCATCCCCCGGGGTATGTACCACTACGGTTTTCGCGTCCAGCCACTCGGCACTGCTCCCCACCATGCCCGGTGTGAGCATCTGTGCGGTAACGGCACTCTGGCAATCCCCCGGGATTTCAGCGGAAACGACGGAAACGGCGGCCAGACTGAACAGCACGGCGAACAGCACCGCCATTGCCCGGTTGCATACGGTTATGACCTTCATGGAATCATCAGCTTTCTTCTGCATGGTTAACCTCCCCCGTTTTCGTATTTAAGTTAGCAGCCATCCGGAAACTCCGGATGAGCAACTGTTGGTTTCCGTAGCGGAAAGCGGGTATTTTTTCTCCTGGCAAGGAAATCAAGGGCTTACACGGAGGCGTACATCGGTACGCCGCACACGTAAGGCCGCAGATTGACGCCGCGAGGGGGAAAAAGCGCCCTTTCCGGACGGAAACTAGTTAAAACACCTCTCCCAGCATGCAGCGCGCACTGCCACCGCCAGTGGTCTCAATGGTTGTGATATCCACCGTCAGAAGAGTACCAAAACCGCCAAGAATTTTTTTCTGCTGCGGCGTGAAATGATCGTAGGCCGTTTTGGACAGGACGATGATCCTCTTACCTTTGGCACGCAGTTCAAGGATGTTGCCGCACATGGAGCGCACCTGATCCAGTGTAATGGTTATGACCGTTTTCCCGGACTGCTCCAACTCCTTCAAAACCGCTGCCCGTTCCTGCTCATCCCTGATCGCATCGGTACAGACCACCGCGAAACGCTCTCCAACACTCATCATGACATTGGTGTGATATATGAGGCTGCCGGTGGAATCGTAACTGCTGAAAGTCACCGGACGATATCCTAGTTTGTCAGCAAAATCAGCGAGGACACTCCGGTCAGTGCGGGGAGAGAGCGAGGCGTACGCAATGTGATGGGTGCGGTCAAGCACCATGCTCCCTGTCCCCTCTAAAAATTTGCCTTCCGCTTCATGCCGGCTGAAATCAATGGTTTTGCTTACCGCAATACCATTTTCACGAAGTTTACCCGTGAGCTCATCAACCCGTCTTTCAGCCCTGCGGTTGGGCGCAAGCATGGGATATCCGGCGACAACTCTTTCACCATTGCCCCCCTTGTGCACGGAAAACCAGTTATTCGGGAATACCGCATCAGGAGTCTTTGTATCCCTGCGACTGGGGAGAGTAATAACGCGGACACCGGATGCTTTCAGTTTTTTCACCATACCGCGAAATTCAGCCATGGCCCGCTTCTGCAACTGCACAGTTTCGGCGGAACGCTTTTGAAAAACATTGCTTTGCGCGGTTTCCTGGTTAAAGGCAAAATCGTCAGGGGAAACCATGAATACGGTGTCGGTAGTCTGCCGCTCTCCGGAAAGTACGCTGCGTACATTGACCGCCGGTACTTCAGAGAACGTGTTCGTAACCGGAACTGACAGCAGAAACAAAAGAAGAAACAACTTCGTTATTCTCTGCATATATACCTCCCTGCTTTTTGTCTGCACCGTTGGCTGTAACTCTATTGACCGCTGTAGTACCAACAATGAATTGAGATTACTCCGCCTTTAAGGACGCCATGTCGATGGAGAAGCGGTACTTCACATCGGATTTGAGCAGCCTGTCGTACGCTTCGTTGATCTTCTGGATCGGAATAACCTCGACATCGGATGTGATGTTGTGCTCGGCACAGAAATCCAGCATCTCCTGAGTTTCGGCAATGCCGCCGATAAGTGAGCCGGAAAGGCTTTTACGACCGAACAGGAGGGCGAACGCAGAAACCTGAAGCGGAGTTTCCGGTGCACCCACAAGAGTAATGTTACCGTCACGGCCGAGCATGTTGATATAGGCGTTGATGTCGTGATCAGCGGCAATGGTATCGAGGATGAAATTGAACGTCCCCGCATGCGCCCCCATCTCTTCGGCATTGCTGGAAATAATCACCTCGTGGGCACCCAGGCGAATGGCATCTTCTTTCTTATGTGGGGATGTTGTAAAGACCGCAACGTGGGCGCCGAAGGCACGGGCAAATTTGACCCCCATGTGCCCCAGTCCGCCGAGACCGACTATCCCCACTTTCTTGCCGGTAAGATCGCCCCACCGGTGAATGGGTGAATAGGTCGTAATCCCGGCGCAGAGCAGCGGCGCGACCCCGGCCAGATCGAGGTTGGCAGGGACACTCAGCACAAAGCGTTCATCGACGACAATACTTTCGGAATAGCCGCCGTAGGTAACCCCGCCCAGATGCCTATCCGGGGAGTTGTAGGTAAAGGTTGAACCGGGGCAGAACTGCTCAAGACCATCTTGGCAGTTCGGACAGGTATGGTCGGAATCGACCATGCAGCCGACGCCTACCACATCGTCCTTTTTGAACCTGGTAACCGAGGCGCCGACCCTGGTGACACGGCCGACGATTTCATGGCCGGGGATGCAGGGGTAGGTGGTAGGCATGACACTGCTCCATTCGTCACGGGCGGTGTGAAGATCGGAGTGGCAGATGCCGCAGAAGAGTATTTCAATCTGGACGTCACGTTCGGTTGTTTCACGGCGCTGGATGGTATCAGCTGTAAATGGTGCTGTTGCACTGGCAACGGAATAGGCTTTTGCTTGGTACACGGATGTATCCTCCTGTTTTGGTTGGGGCTCATCCTCCCCGTTTATTGATAAAAAATACGCATGTTCCCCGCCTACACCCGCCTGATATCCACGGCAATCACCTTAAACTCCGGCGTCATCGTATCAAGGTCTCCCACACAACCGGTCAGGTGATTGATGGCGACCTGCGGGAAGTGGAAGGTTGTATGGAGAACACCCGGGTTGATATCCCCGGTCACCCTGGCTTTTAGGAAGGTTACGCCTCGTGGCGAGCTCACCTCCACTGAATCACCGTTCCTGATACCTTTCTTCCCGGCATCTGCCGGGTTAATCATCAGCACATCTTCGCTGACCAGTTCGACGTTGGGTGTGCGCCGCGTCATGGAGCCGCAGTTATACTGTTCCAGAATCCTGCCGGTGGTAAGGATATAGGGGAATCTGTCCAGATTCTCCAGCTCTGGTGAGGGTTTGTAGTCGAACGTAAAAAACCTGCCGCGTCCTCTGGTAAAGGTAACGTCGTGAAGGAGAATGGTTTCATTGCCCTGTTCATCAACCGGCCACTGCTTACCCATGTCGCCAAGGTTTTCCCAGGTGATCCCCCGATACGGGGCAACAACACGGGCAATTTCCGCAAGCACGGTTTTGCCTGAATAGGGCGCTTGCCGGTAGCCCATGATGTTCATAATTTCCGTGATAATCTGTCCGTCAGACCGGGTGTTTTCCAGAGGGTCAATAACTTTGTTCACCCGCTGGACACGCCGTTCACCATTGGTGAAGGTCCCCTCTTTTTCATAAAAGCAGGAAGCCGGCAGAATCACATGGGCCCGTTTGGCCGTTTCTGTCATAAAGAGCTCCTGAACCACGAGAAACTCCAGACTTTCCAGCCCTTTTTTTATGTTATCCGTATCGGGATCGGTTTGCATGATGTCTTCACCCACAATCCAGAGGGCCTTCAGCTCCTTCATAATTGCGGCATAAATCATCTCGGGAATCCGGTAGCCGATCCTGGTGGGCAGAGCGACACCATACTGCTGTTCATAATAGGCCCGATTCTCTGCACTGGTCAGATCGAGATAGCCTGCTCCCTGGTGAGGCTGGGCGCCCATATCGGCAGCACCTTGCACGTTATTCTGCCCCCGGAGCGGATTCACCCCCACCCCCCGTCGTCCGATGTGTCCCGTCATCATGGCAATACAGGAAAGCAGCATGACCGAACGGGAGCCCTGATAATGCTCTGTCACCCCCAGGCCATGAACGCAGAGGGACTTATCGGTTTTGGCGTAGAGGATGGCGGCCTGTTCGACGAGCTCTTTCTTTACGGTGGTGATTTTCTCAATCTCGTCAGGGTTGATGCCGGCGACATATGATGCAAAATCGGCATACCCTTCTGTTCTCCCGGCTATAAACTCTGTATCAACCAGACCGTGCTTGTGGATGTAATGGGCAAACAGGCTGAACAGGGGGAGATTCGTGCCGGGCAGCGGCTGCAGGTGATAATCGGCATAGCGGGTCAGCTCGGTTTTGCGCGGGTCGATGACGATCAGCCGTTTACCTTTGAGAATCTGCTGTTTGATTTGGGCACCGACGACCGGGTGTGCCTCAGTCGGATTGGAGCCGACGATCAAGATGAGCTCGGCGAACGGAATATCTGAAAACGAATTGGTGGCAGCACCTGTGCCGAAGACCTGCTGCATGCCGAAGGCGGAGGGAGCATGGCACACCCGTGCGCAGCCGTCGATGTTGTTGGTCCCGATAACCGCCCTCATAAATTTCTGCATGAGATAGTTTTCTTCATTGGTAGCCCGGGAGGATGAAATCCCGGCTATGGCGTCAGGGCCGTGGTCGGACTTGATCTGATCCAGATGTTGTTTGATATGGGCATAGGCTTCATCCCAGGTGACCTCCACATGGACACCGTTCTTTTTTATCAGGGGGGCTTTGAGCCTGTCGGGGTGGTTGTAAAATTCAAAGGCGTAGCGCCCTTTGACGCAGCTGTGACCGGGGTTGACTCTGGACTTTTCAGCCGCTTCCACACCGACAATTACATTGTCTTTTACGGAGACCATCATGTTGCAGCCCACGCCGCAATAGGTGCAGGTGGTTCGAACCACCCGGTCGGCCCGGGCGGTTTTTGTGTGGTACCGGTCATACAGTGCATTGGTTGGACAGTTTTGCACGCAGGCACCGCAGGAAACGCAGTCGCTGTCGTTAAAGCTTTGGTCGATACCTTTGCTGATCCGGCTGTTAAAGCCTCTTCCTGTTACGGAGAAGACAAATTGCCCCTGAACCTCATCACAGGTTCTGACGCACTTGTAGCAGTTAATGCACTCGGAAAAGTCTGACTTGATGTAGGGATGGCCGGAATCCGGCCGCTCATCTGAATGTGTCAGCCTGTCAGTAATCCGGGAGAAGCGTGAGGTTGTAATGCCCTGGCGGGCAAGAACTCTTTGAAAAGCGGTCCCGACCTGACCGGCTTTTGCTTCAACGGCGCTCTCGGGATAATCACTCAGCATCAGTTCAAGTATATTTTTTCTCAGCCTCTGAACATCGGCGGTGTCGGGATACACACACATGCCTTCTGTCACCGGGACATGGCAGGAAGCCACCATGCGCCTTGGTGCGTCCCGGGTGCCGGCCACCTCCACGACACAAAGCCTGCAGGCCCCGCACGGCTGGAGATTGTCGGCATGGCAGAGCACCGGAATGCAGTCATCCCCCACTGCCCGTCTGACAAACGAGAGAATGGTTTCACCCGGCTGCAGGGCAAAGGCGGCATCATTGATAAAGGCGGTTTTGATCATGACCGACCCCCGGGAAATGAAATATGGCGGGAGAGCTCATTTTTAAAAAAGGTGAGGATATTATGTATAGGCAGGGGGAGGCCTCCGCCAAGAGCGCAGAGGGAACCTTTTTCCATGGTCCAGAGGATGTCTTCCAAAAGTTCAGCGGGAAGTGGTTCGTTGCTGTCAAGCGCGTTGCGCACAAGTTCATATGCTCTTTGGGAACCGATACGGCAGGGAGTGCACTTTCCACAGGATTCATCCCGGGCAAATTCGAGTAAATGCTGCATATAGTGGATCATACTGAAATTCTCCGGTACCCCCACCATACTGGCGTGACCCATGAGAAAACCGTGCTCCTGCAGTGTTTCAAAATCCAGCGTCAGCAGTTCAGCGTGGCCAATGGGGATAATCCCCCCTAACGGTCCACCGATTTGTATGGCTTTGAGAGGCCGGCTGAAACCATTGCCTGAGGTGGCAAATATGTCCGCCAGCAGCGTGCCAAGCTCAACTTCATACACACCCGGTGTCGTAAAGCTGGAATCCAGACTGACCAGTTTGTTGCCCCTGGATTTACTGCTCCCGTACCGGGCATATCGTTCCCCCCCATGGTGCAGAATCCAGTAAAAGTTCGCAAAGGTTTCCACATTGCTTAGCAGGGTTGGCATGCCGTACAAACCTTCGGAGGTCGGATAGGGAGGACGCGCCATTACCTCCGGCCGCTGCCCCTCAATGGAATTGATGAGCGCGGTTTCTTCTCCGCAGACATAGGCGCCCTTCCCTGTGCAGATGTGAAACGTGAATGGGGAATATTTTTTGAGCTCGTCAATGGCTATTGTGATCTTTTCGATGGCTTCAGGGTACTCGCAGCGGATGTAGATTATTCCTTCCGCTGCGTTATTGGCGAGGCCGCACACCAGCATCCCGAACAGGACCAGATGGGGCTGATGCTCCAGCAGGTACCGGTCAGAATACGCCCCCGGGTCACCCTCATCAGCATTACAGACAATATATTTGTGCGTTCCGGGTGCGGCAGCAAAGGATTCCAGTTTTACGGACAGGGGAAAACCGGCGCCGCCACGCCCCCGGAGTTGCGATTTTTTTATCTCGTCAATCAGTTCGAGCGGTTTTTCACAATAGGTGGCGGCACGCAGGTACAGTTCTTTGAGGTCTAACGGGGGGAGGGTGAGCATGGTTTCCCGTGCCTGCACGTTGACCTGGCAGATGCCGCGGGAAGGGACTTCGTTTCCTGCGGTGATTGCGGCAACGGTATCAATGTCACTACCTGAGTACGTCC
>CAIOXL010000127.1 GCA_903862245.1 uncultured Geobacteraceae bacterium
AGAGGGGATAGTGAAGTGCAACACTGCTGTTTGGCCCGTATGCAGGGTGGTTGCTCCTGCGAAACCAGCTGATCCTAGTGTCAATAATGCGAGGGATACCATAATCAAGATGTGCTTTTTCATTGTATTTCTCCTTTCCTGTTTGAATAAACATTTTTGTTGGTACGCTTTGTCCGATACATCACCAGGTCGTTCCGAATCACATCACCACCTTTCATTCTGTTTTTGTTCTTCTGCCACCGTTTAATGTGGTCCCCAGTGGCATTACCCTAAGCACCACTTTCCTGGAAGTCTCTTCCCGAGTCCTCAGTGGCGACCTGAAATATCCTTCCGAATTGTAGTCAGTGTGATAGCATTAGCCGTGCCAAGAGGTAACATGCCGATATATATAATAAAATTGTGATTGGTTTGTTTGCGTTGCCGTATTAGCGTAAAGCAGGCCGACATCTTTGGTAGCCAAATTTTACAATGGCCGGGTGAAGAACGACCGAGCCATCTTGCTGATGTGACCCCGTTACGAGATGACACCAATTAACATCGGTCATTTTTTTTACCGTCATTCTCCCCCCTGTAAATCCCGCTTCCACGCAAAGTTATCCCGCACCCTGCGGCATAACCTAACATATCAACTTCAGGGAGCGGTCGGTATAACTGGCCGAATTTAAACTGAAAAACAGTTCTTATCCACATGGCACACTGTGTGTAATCAGTAATGCGCGCAACGCTTGAACAGCTCTCGTGTTGCAGTAGACAACATGAACCGTCCGGAGGGGACTACCGTGCTCAAAAATATAGTAATCATGCTGACGTTTCTGTTTTTAGCTTCAGGGTGTACCGGAAAAACCAGTGAAGAGCTGTATGCGGAAGGCGTTACCTTGCTTGCCAGCGGGAATGCAAACGGAGCGATAGTGCTTTTCAGGAATGCCCTGGATAAAGACCAAAATCATCTCAACGCACGTTACCAGCTAGCAAAAGCGTATCTGTCTCAAAGGAAATATGAACAGGCAGAGAAGGAATTTCAGAAAGTGAAGCGGTTGAACCCTGCTCAGCCAGGTATTCAGCTGGAATTGGCCGCTCTTTACAACGGCCAGAAAAAACCTGATTTAGCCATCACCCAGGCAAAGGAATATCTGTCGTTAAAGCCGGACTCTGCAGAGGCTCTTGAATCTCTCGGTATCGCATACGGCATAAAAAATATGCATCAGGAGGCGGAATCATATTTTTCACGCGCTCTCCAGGTAAATCCTCAACGACTTTCTGCAAAACTGGAACTGGCAGCCCTTCAAATTACAGAGGGGAGGGGTGAGCAGGCGAGACTTTTACTTGAAAGTATCATCACGTCAGATCCTCGTAACTCAAGGGCGTACTTCCTTCTGGCCGATGCTGAAATAGCGCTCGGGAGGAAAGAAAAGGCCCTCGACCTTTACAAAAAACTGGGGGAGATGCAGGGTGCTGACCCGGTTGCACCATACAAGCTGGGTCTCCTGCATTTCGATATGGGTCATTTTGACGTAGCAGAATCAATTGCCGGAGAACTTGTAAAAAAATTCCCCGCACATGCGGAAGGGTACCGCTTGAAAGGTTTTGTTTCCTACCGTGCCAAAAAATACCCCGAGGCAATTACTGCGCTACAGCATGCAAATAAACTCAGTCCGAATGTTGCCGGATATTATTATCTTGGTCTGAGTCTCTATGGCAATGGTGACCTGGAAAGCGCCCTGAGCCAGTTCCGTCAGATTCTTGATCGGACCCCGTCATTCCATCAGGCACGGCTTGTCACCGGAATGGTTCTTTTGCAGCAGAAACGCGTTGATGACTCGATAGCTGAATTAAAGAAGATTCTTGAAGCTGACGACAGAAATTCACAGGCGCATAGCATGCTTGGCAGTGCCTATATGGCAAAGGGCATGTATGAAGAAGGGTTAAAAGAACTCGATACGGCAACGTCCATCGAACCGAGGCTGGTTGATGCATATCTGAAAAAAGGGATGTTTCACCTGAGCCAGGGAAAGGGTTCAGAAGTGGAAGTGGATCTTAAAACGGCTATCCACATCGCGCCTGAAATAGTCAATACACGGTTGATCCTGTCATCCTTCTATGAACATCAGAATGATCGCCCCAAAGCGCTCGCAACGCTTCTCGAGGGGATAACCAATAAAAACAGTGATGTCGTCCTTTATTATGCCATTGCCAGGATTCTGTTCGCCGACGGCAAGCCTGCTGAAGCAATGCGTTATCTTGACAAGGCAAAAGAGTCCAATCCTGACGTCGTTGCCTCGCACTTCATTCGTGCCGCGTATTATGCCGCTATTCGTGATACCGGCACGGCTTTGAACGAGTATGCGGAAATTCTGAAGAAGGAGCCTGGCAATGTGAAGGCCATGCTGCAGACGGCTGCGCTTCTGGAATATTCCGGGCGTGATGGTGAAGCGCTGGCCTGGTATGTTAAAGCCAGGGAAAGTCACCACCCTTCAGCGTATCAAGCATTGGCGCGATATTATGAAAAAAAAGGGGCTATGGAAAAAGCGCTTGCCATCCTCATGGAAGCAGACCGTTACACTCCGCGCTCCCCGGACCTCATGGAGCAGAAAATACAACTGTTTGTGAAAAGCGGTCAGTTCAAGGACGCTCTTAAAATATGTAACGATATGGAACCGGTCTCTCCTGAGCGTGCCATTTCCAGAAGGGCCGCAGTGTATTCAGCGATGAAGAAAATGCCTGAAGCCGTCAAGGAGGCCGAGCGCGCTGTTTCCTTCAAACCAGATTCCGGGAGCGGCTACCTGCTGCTTGCTTCTGTGTTTCTGGAAGATAACAGCGTAGACCGTGCCATTGATACGCTGAAAAAAGGAATGGTGCGGGACGGCAGCAATCCCCGGTTGCCCATTGAACTGGCAACCCTGTATTCCCGGCAGGGCAGCCATGCCCTGGCTCTTAAAATATCTGATGATCTGGTGCGGAAAAATTCTGGTTATGCACCGGCATATTTTGCTCAAGGCACCTTCCTGGAAGCGTTGGGGCGAAAAAAAGAAGCGATCAGGAAATACCGCAGTGCTCTCGCTCTCTCCAATGACTATGCCGCAGCACTCAATAACCTTTCATATCTGTATGCCGACGGGTACGGCACCAAGGAAGAAGCACTGCGCCTTGCCGAAAGGGCTATTGCCCTGGAGCCTGGCAACCCGGGAATTATGGATACGGTTGGCTATGCGCTCCTGCTGAACAGCCGTCACCGGGAAGCCCGTGATTATCTGGAACGTGCCCTGGCACTCCTCCCCGCTGATCCGACTATTAACTATCATCTTGCTCTTCTGCTGAAGGCGACAGGGGAGAAAAAACTGGCTGTTGAACGGCTGCAGGCAGCGCTCAGGACGGAAAACTTTACCGGAGTTCAGCAGGCAAAGAATCTTCTGGCAGAGCTAAACTGACATTGGTTCATTGGTTCAGGCCATTGAGATTCAGGAGCATTATCCATGGAACAGCATAAGAGACTTATTTTGCTGGTTATGGCCGACACATTGGCGGCCATACTGGCGATACTCACCGCAATTTCTATCCGGGATCTCAAAATTCCGGGCAGAGAGGATGTTTCATCGCTCGGCGCCGCTAAAATAGCCGTGTTCATAGTCATTGTTGTATTTCTGTCTTTTCTGGTCGAGATCTACAAAAATCATCATGAACTGGTTGCCAGGGATATTGCGGTCAAAATCGGGGCATCTCTTGGCGTATCCTGTTTTGTTTTTTCCTATCTGGTGTATTCAAGGGGCTCCGAAACGTACGGCAGTGAATTTCTGGTGTCGACAATTATCCTGTTCGGCGCTCTTCAGTTCCTTTGCCACGGTGCATACCGCATTTATGTGAAATATCGCGGGTTTTCACGACGTATCCTGATCCTTGGCGTTGGCGCCACTGCCGGGAATATCGGAGCTCTCATTCCGGATTCGGACGAAAACTATTTCCTTTCAGGATACATCAATTGTTCAGACGAATTAGCTGAAGTGCCGTCGGAGCGGATTCTTGAAAACACGGGCGGCATATACGAAACGGTCAAGCGGGAGAGGGCGGATAAAATCGTGGTTTCGCTGAGTGAACGGCGCGGCGTCTTTCCGCTGAGTGACGTCATGGCCTGCAAACTGGACGGGGTCGAGGTCATTGACGCTCCTTCGTTTTATGAACACGTCACGGGCAAGCTGCTGCTGGAAGGGATTAATCCCAGCTGGATCATCTTCTCTGATGGTTTCAAGGTCAGTCGTATGCACAGGACGTTCAAGCGCTGTCTGGACCTTCTCTGCGCTGCTGCCGGCATTGTCCTGACATTCCCGCTCCTCCCCCTGGTTGCCCTTGCCGTAAAGCTTGATTCCGCCGGACCGGTTTTCTATCGGCAGGAACGGGTCGGCGAAAAAGAAAAACCGTTTTTCCTCTACAAATTCAGGACAATGCGAGCCGACGCCGAAAGCACTACCGGTGCGGTGTGGGCCCAGAAAAACGATACACGTGTCACCCGCCTGGGTGCTTTCTTTCGGAAAACCCGTATTGATGAACTGCCGCAATTTTTCAATATTCTTCGCGGTGACATGAGCATGGTCGGCCCACGCCCGGAGCGTCCGGAGTTTGTCGAAACGTTGAAACAGATCATTCCCTATTATTCCGAGCGCCATTTTGTCAAACCGGGCGTTACCGGATGGGCACAGGTTCGCTACCCATACGGGGCTTCTGTGGAGGATGCCATGGAAAAGCTCCGATTCGATCTCTATTACATAAAAAATCTCTCTCTTGCATTTGACGTCATGATCATTCTGGAAACGATTCAGGTGGTTCTGTTCAGGAGAGGATCGAGATGACGGATGCCGGGTGTAAAAAGTCCCCGGTTTTTACGGCTTGAAGTACTGACTGCAAACAAACGGTAAAGGAGATCGCAATGAAAAAATGGCTGATTATGTGTTTACTTGGAGTGTTGGCGCTGCCGCCCCAGTCCCGGGCCGGTGACTACGTTATCGGAGAAGGGGATGTCCTTGATGTTTTCGTATGGGGAGTAAAGGAGCTGAACGTTTCCGTCAAGGTGAGGCCGGACGGCAAGATAACCATCCCCGGAATCGGCGATGTGAAAGCATCCGGCTTTACTCCGCCCGCTCTGCAAAAGTCCCTGGGAGGGAAGTTCAAGGAGTTGGTGAAAAATCCC
>CAIOXL010000128.1 GCA_903862245.1 uncultured Geobacteraceae bacterium
ATTTTAGGATTCAGGTCACCACATGAGGTGTTATTCGGGGTGGAGATGTGTTACACCAAACCACCACTGGCTGTTGCACTTCGAACTTGAATCCGCCTTTGAAAATGAGTTCAGGATATTAAATTATGATTTTAAACCAATGGGCTACGAACATTTATATGAGGCAAGATGAGGATTCTCCTTTTGAGGAGCAGATATTTAAACATGTATCTCTCCTCTTTGACAAGATTTGCAGTGTTCTGATGCAAACTGCGAAAGGAAAAACCACCCTGCTGGAAAAAGTCATTGCCGAACTGAAACAGCGCGGCTACCGGATCGGCGTCATCAAGCACGATGCCCACCGCTTCGACATCGACCACCCGGGCAAGGACAGCCACCGTCTGACCGCCGCCGGTGCCGACACCATGCTGATTTCTTCCCCGGCACAGCTGGCTCTGGTGAAACAGCATGCCGAATCACCACCGATTGAGGAGCTGATCGCCACCTATTTCACCGATGTGGACCTGATCCTGACCGAGGGGTTCAAAAAGAGCGGGCTCCCCAAAATCGAGGTGCACCGCAAGGAACGGAGCAGGTCTCTGCTCTGTCGCGGGGCAGAAGATGACCCGTCTCTGCTGGCGGTGGCCAGCGATGAACCGCTGGAACTGGACGTGCCGGTCCTGGATCTGAACAACCCGGCCCAGGTGGCCGATTTTGTGGAGAAACATTTCATTCATGCAGCTGACTGACTCCCACGGGAGAAACATAAACTATCTCCGCCTGTCGGTGACTGACCGCTGCAACATGCGCTGTTTTTACTGCATGCCCAAAGAGGGGGTCGCCATGAAAGCACATGACGCGATACTTTCCTACGAAGAGCTGCAGCTGATTGCCGAAGCGTCCGTCGACATGGGAATCGAAAAAATCCGTGTTACCGGCGGCGAACCGCTGGTGCGCCCCGGGATTGTTGCATTTCTTGCCCGGCTGTCCCGGCTCGACGGCCTGAGACACCTGGCACTGACAACTAACGGCCTGCTGCTGGCGGAGATGGCCGCCGATCTTTACCATGCCGGCGTGCAGCGCCTGAACGTCAGCCTTGACTCCCTCCATGGGAACACGTTTGCCCAGATCACCCGGGGGGGGGACCTGGAACGGGTGCTTGCCGGACTGGCAGCAGCGGAACAGGCCGGTTTTCCCCCGCCGAAGATCAACTGTGTCATCATGCGCGGTGTCAACGACGGCGAAATACTCGACTTTGCCGACAGGACCCTGACGCACGGCAACTCAATCCGCTTCATAGAGTACATGCCGGCGGTCAAGGAAGACGACTGGCAGCGCTACGCCATTTCCGGCAGTGAAATCCTGCAGCGCATTACTGACCGCTACACTCTGGAACAGGTGGACAAAGGTCCGTTTGCCGGGCCGTCACGGGATTTTCGCATCCCTGGCGCACGGGGCAGCATCGGCATTATTACGGCGGTTTCCGGACATTTCTGCTCGGAATGCAACCGGGTCAGGGTCACGTCCACCGGGCAGGCAAAAGGGTGCCTCTTCTCCGACGAAAAAACCGACCTGATCCCCTTCCTCCGGCCGCTGGACCGTCAGGGGCTGACAAAAGCGCTGCAACAGATTGTTTCCACCAAACCGGAACGGCACGGAATATCAACGGACGGCTATGTGCACAAAAATTTCACAATGTCACAGGTGGGGGGATAAACGAAATGAGTACGGTCGAAGCGGTCTGCATCAGCGAAAACAAGGGGGAACGGAAGAAACCGGTGGCATCGGTTGAGCTGCGCGTTAATCACGGCATCATCGGCGACGGCCACGCCGGCGACTGGCACCGCCAGGTGAGTCTGCTGGCAACGGAAAGCATCGACAAGATGCGGGCCCTGGGCCTGGATGTACATTCGGGCGATTTTGCCGAAAACATCACCACCAGAGGTATCGAACTGGTGACCCTGCCGATCGGCAGCCGCCTGCAGGTCGGCGAAACCGTGCTGGAGGTAACCCAGATCGGCAAGGTCTGCCACACCCGCTGCGCCATATTTTACCAGGCCGGCGATTGCGTCATGCCCAAGGAAGGAATCTTTGCCACGGTTATAGTCGGCGGAATCATCAAACCGGGGGATAGCATCACAACCATGTGAGGGGGGGACTGAAGTCTGCCCTCCCCAACATGGCCCGCCTGACAACTTACTTCCTGTTTTTTTCCTTTGCCTCACCGGCCCCATTCCTTGTAGTATGGCCCGGCTGTATAATCTCATCCGCCTGGATACCGACACCGACATGGAAGAACCGAAAAAAGAAAAAATGACCAAAGAGTTGCGGGGGATGGCGCTGGGGACAATCGGCACCTTTATCCTGCTGGCTTTTCTCACCTTCAATACCTCTGACTCCTCCATGAACAGCTGGTCCAACGAGGGGATGATCCACAATCTGGGGGGGAAATTCGGCGCCCAGGTGGCAGATCTCTTCTTCAGCGGCTTTGGCCTTTCTTCCTATCTGATCCCGCTGGCACTGCTCTACATGGCCTACACGCTGTTCCGTTTCAAGGAGATCCGGCTCCGCTCATACAAGCTGCTGGCATCATTCGGACTTCTGTTCACCCTCTCCGCACTGCTCGCATTTTTCAGCGATACGGTCCCCTTCTTCGGACAACAGATACCGACCGGCGGGCTTGTGGGCAAAGTGACGATAAGCTTCCTCAAAGCGGCCGTCGGCCCCTATGGAGCCATGCTCCTGCTGCTGCCGCTGCTGGCCGCCTCGATCATGATCCTTTCAAAATTCTCCTTTATCCTGTTTGCCGGCTGGTGGCTGGATAATTTCAAACGTAAGTATGCCGCCTGGCAGGAGCGCCGCGCCTCCACCCGCGAAGAGCAGAACCGCGTAAAGGCCAAGAAGGAGGGTCTCCCCCCGGCGGCGACAACGGCCGGGCCGGTCATCAAACCGCCGGTAGCGATACCGCCCCGCCCGACCCTTTTCAAGAAGGAAAAAGATAAAAAGAAGGAAGACGCCAAAACGGCGGCCGTGCAGGAAACGTTCGAGTTCATTAAAGCAGAGGGGGACTTTCATACCCTCCCTGCTTTTTTGAGTCG
>CAIOXL010000129.1 GCA_903862245.1 uncultured Geobacteraceae bacterium
GATCTCAAGGCGGCGAGGAGATCGGCGACGGAGGCGTACAGATAGTACGTTGAGGAGCCGATGACGAGCCAACGAAGAGAGGGCTTTGAAATGGAATTGGAATTACTCGGCCGAATAGAGCTCGAGTACCCTTTCAATGATATTCGTCGTTGATTTACCGTCCACAAAGGTCACCAGCTCCACCCGGCCGCCGTATGATTCCACCACGTCTCTGCCGACCACGCCATCCAGAGAGTAATCGCCCCCTTTGGCCAGAATAAGGGGTTTGAGAGCCGTAATCAGGTTCAGCGGGGTATCTTCGTCAAAAATCACGACATAATCGATACAATCCAGAGCGGCAAGGAGGTGAGCCCGTTCATCCTGGTCGATCAGGGGGCGTTTTGCCCCCTTCAGCCGGCGTACCGAGGCATCGCTGTTAAGCCCCAGGATCAGAAGATCGCCAAGGTTCCGTGCTTTTTGCAGATACTTCACATGGCCTGCATGCAGCAGGTCAAAGCAGCCGTTAGTGAACACAATACGCTTGCCCCTGTTTTTTTCGGCCGCAATCAGGGGAGCCAGCACGTCCAGACTCTTTATTTTGGCATGGCTGTCCTTATGATCCAGTGACACCGCATCAATAATTTCCTGCGGGGTGACAATTGATGTCCCCAGCTTGCCGACGGCAATACCTGCCGCAACATTCGCCAGCCGGGCCGCTTCGGCCATACTGAAGCCGGAGGCGATCCCGACGGCCAATGCAGCAAGCACCGTGTCTCCGGCACCCGAAACGTCAAACACCTCACGGGCCACCGTCGGTATATGGACCACATCACCCTTCTGGGAAAAGAGTGACATCCCCTCTTCGCTGCGGGTGATGAGCAGATGCTGCAGAGCGGCGCCCTTCATGATGGCGTCGCCGGCCTGCGCCAGCGATGCGGTATCAGTAATGGGAATTCCGGTTGCCGCTTCCGCTTCCTTGCGGTTTGGTGTCAGCAATGTTGCCCCGGCATAGCGGGTAAAATCAGTCCCCTTCGGATCGACCAGAACCGGAATACCGGCTCGTGATGCTGCTGAAATTGCCGCCGCAATAACAGCCGGAGTCAGCACCCCCTTGTTGTAATCGGAAAGCACAATAACTGAATATTCGCCGGCGTGGGTTGCGATCCAGAGGCAGAGCTGCTGTTCGACGGCCGCCGGCAGGGCATTTCTTGATTCCCTGTCAATGCGCACTATCTGCTGATGCGATGCAACAACTCTCGTTTTACGGCTGGTGCGGCGTTCCGGGTCCTGAAAAATCGCCCTGGTGTCAATGTGGTGGTGGCAGAACTGCCCCAGCAGTTCACGCCCGTTCTGATCGTCACCCACAACGGAACAGACCGAGACCTGTGCCCCCAGCGCGGCTAGGTTGTGCACCACATTACCGGCCCCTCCCAGACGGAGTTCCTCCCGGATGACATCAACCACCTGCACCGGCGCCTCAGGCGAAATACGATCCGCCTTGCCCCACAGGTACTCATCCAGCATCAGATCACCAATAACAAGGCTCCTGATTTCGCCACTGTGGGCAAAGAGTTTTTCTACAACGGTCCGGTCCATACGCCCTCCTCGGCGGAAATAATCAGGAAAACATCTTCTTTTCGAGCAGGTCGCAGACAATGTGAATGATGGTGATATGCCCTTCCTGAACACGGGGAGTATCGTTAGTCGGCACAATCAGCGCCAGGTCACAGGCGTCCTTGATGCATCCCCCATCCTTGCCGAGCAGGGCAACCGTACGACACCCCTTTTCACGGGCCAGCTCCAGCGCCTGCATCACATTGGGAGAGTTGCCGCTGGTCGAGATACCGACTACCAAGTCTCCCGATGCGGCCAGCGCCTCAACCTGACGACGGAACACCATATCAAAACCATAATCATTTCCGATGGCTGTCAGGATGGAAGTATCGGTAGAGAGGGCGATCGCCGGTAATCCCGGCCGCTCCATTTTGAAACGTCCCACGATTTCTGCGACAAAATGCTGGGCATCGGCAGCAGAACCGCCATTACCCATCACCAACAGTTTACCACCACGGGTGAAGGTCTCCACCAGCAGTGTCACCATTTCAGCTATTTGGGGGGTCAGTTCCTTCTCAACCCGGGTGATGACTTCGCGGTGAGCGGCAAGTTGAGATGTGATTTCCGTTATCATGGATGATGCCTCCGAGAATAATCCGCTCACGCGGTAGTACAGCCACGAATGCTGCCAGACAGCTCGTCACACATAATGGCGCCGTCAATACCGGGAAAGACAACACTGCTCCCCCCCCGTACCGCCTGCAGATCCGGTGAGCTCTCCCGCAGCGAGGCAACGCTGCGCAGAAGATCCCGCAGCGGGAAAAGCAGCGACAACTGGTGCAGCTCTATACCGGTATGCAGGCCATTCCAGCCGATTTTCCGGAAAGCGGCATACTGGCGGCGGTGCAGAAACAGTGAAAAACGGTGCCCCTGACGGGCACCATCCAGAATGGCTTCAACCGTGTCGCCAAGAGATGCGGCGTCAGCTTCGGCACCAAAATAAACGGCATAATGGCGGGCAATCCCCCACCGGGTTATGTACTCAGAGCGGCTGTTATGCTTCATCTCTTCCCGGCGCAGCGCTGAGCCGAACTGCTGCACTGCACCGCAGGGCAAAGTTATGCCCCCGGTGACGCAGGTGCGGTATCCATGGGATGAAACGCGCCGTATGTACTCTTTCAGGCACCACTCACTCTCTTCCAGCCGCTCGTCAAAAGCACCGGCGATCATGCGCATCCCGGTCTGCACCAGAATGGTCGAAAAAGATGCTGTGGAACTTTCCATGATCGTACAGCCGGGGGGGAGAGTCGCCAGACCGGGTAGAACAATTCCGGTGAACAGCGGAGAGACGATCCCTGCCCCGGCAGTTTCAGCGGCATTCACCAGAGCTTCCAGCCAGCCGGCCCGCACGGAGACGTTCGGGCGTACGATAACGGTGTAATCACTGTCAGAGCGGGCCAGCCCCATATTGATTGCAGCAACCAGCCCGATATTTCTTTCCGACTTGATAAACAGTCCCTGATCGCCGAGACGTTCGGAAAACTCCTCCAGCATCAGCTCGGTCTCGCGACTGCTGCCGTTGTCGACGATAACCAGACGCGCACCGGGAGAGCAGGCAAGAATTGCCGCGAGACAGGCGCGGGTCTCGAAGGGGCTGTTCCAGACCGGAACAAGTATGTCAATTGAGGGGGAAATCATAGCAGGTCTGAAAAGGCTCTACACCAAAAGGGGCCGACACACGTCGCGGGTTCCGGAGGATGCGGGGGTAAGGATGCTGCATCGCATCCGCCCCCCCTGCAGTTATTCCCGTGTGTTTTACCACCCCTGCGGTGAGAAATCAGGATGAAATTGCGACCCGGCGCAGCAGGTCAAGCTCATCCAGAACAAGCCCGGACCCGAGGCAGACGCAGTCAAGCGGGTTTTCAGCGATGAGCACCGGTACCTTGGTAACCTCACGCAGCAACAGGTCCAGATTGCGCAGCAGGGCGCCCCCGCCGGCCAGAAAGATCCCCTGATCAACGATATCAGCGGCCAGTTCGGGCGGAGTTTTTTCCAGACAGATCCTCACCGTATCCACAATGGCGTTGACCGCTTCCTTGAGCGCCTCACGAATTTCGTCTGAATTCACCTTGATTGTTTTAGGAATACCGGAGACCAGATCGCGCCCCTTGACTTCCATCTCCAGTGTTTCGGGGCCTGGATATGCTTCGCCGATTTCAATTTTTATTTTTTCCGCCCACCGTTCGCCGATTTGCAGGTTGTATTTTTTTCGAATGTACTGAACGATCGCCTCATCCATCTTATCGCCCCCCATGCGTGTCGACTGCGCATACACGATGCCGGCCAGAGAGATAACCGCAACTTCGGTCGTGCCGCCACCGATATCGACAATCATGTTGCCTGACGCTTCGGTGATCGGCAGACCGGCGCCGATGGCGGCCGCCATCGGTTCCTCGATCAGGTATACTTCGCGAGCTCCGGCTGACTCCGCCGACTCCTTGACCGCACGCTTTTCGACCTGGGTGATACCGGACGGCACACAGATGACAATGCGGGGGCGGACAAGAGTCTTCCGGTTATGAACCTTGTGGATGAAATAGCGGAGCATCTCTTCCGTTATGTCAAAGTCGGCGATAACACCGTCCTTCATGGGACGGATGGCGGTAATGGAACCGGGGGTACGACCGAGCATCTGCTTTGCTTCCATGCCGACCTTAAGGACCTTCTGCTGACCATTGGGCATTTTCTGCACTGCCACGACAGACGGCTCGCGAACCACGATCCCTTTTCCCTTGAGGTACACCAGAGTATTGGCGGTGCCGAGGTCGATAGCAAGGTCATTGGAGAACATTCCGAACAGGTAATCAAACATTTTCAACATTACGTTGTGATCCTTTCAATGATCATTATTCAAGTGGGTAAAATGGCGGAAAAGAATAGCAAGTAGCGGCCAGTATTGCAAGAAAGAATATGGGAGGCCCGCGATGCCTAACCGCCGCAGATATCAGAGTAACCGCCGTTCGGACCGTTCACCCGGTACGAGCCGACTTCTTGACATTCCTGCTTTATATCTGTAGTTTGACCTGGTTTTAACGAATCAGAAACGGAGACAGCACCCCATGGAATATAAAGACACCCTCAACCTGCCCCAGACCGAATTTCCGATGAAAGCCAACCTGAACCAGCGGGAACCGGAAATGCTCGACAAATGGGAGAAAAGCGGACTCTACGCCAAACTGGAAGCGGCCGGACAGGACAAACCGCTGTACGTTCTGCACGACGGCCCGCCATACGCCAACGGCCATATACATATCGGCCATGCCCTCAATAAAACTCTCAAGGACATTGTACTCAAAGTCAAACGCATGGAAGGGTTCCATGCCCCCTACGTACCGGGGTGGGACTGCCACGGCCTGCCCATTGAGCTGCAGGTGGAAAAGAATCTCGGCTCCCGGAAAAACCAGATCAGCAAACTTGAGATGCGCCGCGAATGCCGGGCCTATGCGGCCAAATTTGTTGATATCCAGAGAGAGGAATTCAAGCGTCTGGGAATCCTGGGGGACTGGGACAATCCCTACCTGACCATGAATTATGAGTATGAGGGGCTGACCGCCGCAGAACTGGCCCGTTTTGCCCACAATGGCGGACTGTACCGGGGCCGCAAACCGGTCCACTGGTGTTCCTCCTGCGTCACGGCTCTGGCGGAAGCGGAAGTCGAATACGCCGACCACTCCTCCCCTTCCATCTTCGTGCGCTTCGCCTTGCAAGATGACCTGTCGGCCGCAATCCCCGCTCTCGCAGGGAAACAGGCCTACATCGTCATCTGGACGACAACCCCCTGGACAATCCCGGCCAACCTTGCAGTAGCTCTTCATCCGGAGTTTGAGTATGTGGCTGTGGAAACGGCCAGAGGTGTTCTGATCGTCGCGGAAGGGCTTAAAGATTCCTTCCTGACGGCCGTCGGCCTGACCGGGGACGTCATCGCCACGTTCCAGGCGGGAGTACTGGAGCGCGCCCGCTGCAAGCACCCCTTTTATGATCGCGATTCAATCGTGCTGCTGGGAGAGCATGTCACCCTGGAAGCCGGCACCGGCTGCGTCCACACCGCCCCGGGCCACGGGCAGGAGGATTACGAGCTGGCGCTGAAAGAGGGGCTGGAAATTTATAACCCGGTGGACAACCACGGGAAATATCTGGCAACGGTGGAGTTTTTCGGCGGACAGCAGGTTTTTCCGGCCAACCAGAGCGTGATCGACAAGCTGACCGAGGTTGGAGCGCTGCTCCAGTGCGCTACCATCAGCCACTCATACCCCCATTGCTGGCGCTGCAAAAAGCCGATCATCTTCCGCGCCACCGAGCAGTGGTTCATCAGCATGAAGGCCAATGACCTGCGCGACAAGGCGCTGCAAGCAATCGACCAGGTGCAGTGGATCCCGAAATGGGGGCGCGAACGGATCTACGGCATGATCGAAAACCGTCCCGACTGGTGCGTTTCGCGCCAGCGTTCCTGGGGCGTCCCGATCACCGCGTTCTCCTGTACCGCATGCGGCGAATACATCGCCGACGGCACCATCATGGACCACATCGCAGAGATTTTTAAACAGGAGAGCTCCGATGTCTGGTTCGACTGGAGCGCCGAAAAGCTGCTTCCCGCCGGCACCGTCTGCCCGAAATGCGGTGCAGCCTCCTTTGAGAAGGAAAATGACATCCTGGACGTCTGGTTCGACTCGGGAGTTTCCCATGCTGCAGTTCTGGAGCCGCGAGCCGGGCTCCGTTCACCGGCGGACCTGTATCTTGAGGGAAGCGACCAGCACCGTGGCTGGTTCCATTCATCCCTGCTGGAAAGCGTCGGTACCCGAGGGGTTGCTCCCTATAAAAACGTGCTGACCCACGGTTTCGTGCTGGACGGTCAGGGACGCAAGATGAGTAAATCCGTGGGCAATGTGGTGGCACCCGAAGATGTCATCAAGAAGTTCGGCGCCGACGTGCTGCGCCTGTGGGTCTCCGCCATGGACTATCAGGATGACACCCGCATATCGCAGGAAATTCTGACCAGGGTGGCAGAAGCATACCGGCGCATCCGGAACACATGCCGCTATATCCTCGGCAACATCAGCAATTTTGACCCGGAAACCCAATCGGTCCCGCTGGCACAGATGCCGGAAATCGACCGGTGGGCACTGCATCAGCTTGAGCTGCTCAAGGAGCGGGTCCTCACCGCCTATCAGGGTCTGGAATTCCATGTCATCTATCAGGAAGTCAACGGTTTCTGCACGGTAGAAATGAGTGCCTTATACCTCGACATCCTTAAAGACCGCATGTACACCAGCAAGGGTGATTCCCTGGAGCGGCTCAGCGCCCAGACGGTCATGTTCCGCATTCTCGATACGCTGGTGCGCGTCATTGCCCCGGTACTTTCCTTCACCTCCGACGAGGTCTGGCAGTTCATGCCGGGACAGCGTGAGGAGAGCGTGCATCTGGCAGAGTTCCCCGCACGCTCTCCGGAATGGCAGGATGATGCCCTGGCGGCCCGTTGGGAGCGGATCATCAAAGTGCGCTCGGATGTGTCAAAAGCCCTGGAACTTGCCCGGGTTGCCAAGACCATCGGCCATTCCCTGGACGCGGCCGTAACGATTGCCGCTCCTCCTGAACTGTTCGCATTCCTGCAAAACTATGCGGCAGAACTCAACAGCATTTTTATCGTATCCAAAGCAACCCTGGCAGCGAATCTGGAAGGGGAATACTGGACCTCCGAGAATCTGGAGGGGCTGAAAATCCAGGTAACGGCGGCACCGGGAGAGAAGTGTGAACGCTGCTGGTATTACAGCGAGGAACTGGGCACGGATGCCGGACACCCGACCATCTGCCCAAAATGCACGACTGCTGTCGCGTAAAAGGACTATACATTATGAATCGTCGCCACATCCTGTTTGCCGCCATTGCAACCGTCGGCATAATCATTGATCAGATATCCAAAATCTATATAGATCGCAGCATGCGTCTGTTCGACTCGATCCCGGTTATCGAACACTTTTTCCATATCACCTACGTCAGAAACAAAGGGGCGGCCTTCAGCTTTCTCTCCCATGCTTCCTGGCGGCTGCCGTTTTTCATCACCGTGTCGATTGTGGCGGCACTCGTCATCCTGATCGCCTTTCGTAAACTGCGCGACGACCAGAAACTGGCGCAAACGTCGCTGGCATTGATTTTTTCCGGGGCGGTCGGCAACCTGATCGACCGGGTCCGTCTGGGTGAGGTGATCGATTTCCTTGATGCACACTGGTACCGGCACCACTGGCCGGCTTTCAATGTCGCCGACTCCCTCATCTGTGTCGGGGTTTTCCTGCTGGCGGTCGATATGATTCTTGAGGAGAGGCGGATAAAGATCGGCAGATAGTTCCGCACGCCGGTTTTTTGTTGTTCATTCGGGGGAACCGTTATGACAGACAAGCGATCCGATCAAGCCCAGAAGGAACTGGAAGCGTCACAGGCACGTTATTTTGACCTGTATGAATCTGCACCGGTCGGGTATTGCACCGTCACCGAGCAGGGGTCGATCCAGCAGGTCAACCTCACGGCTGTCAAGCTGTTGGAAAGAGCCCGTGAGACACTGCTCAAAGAACCGATATTCCGGTTCATCCTTGATACAGATCAGGACATTTTCCACTACCATTTCCGGCAGCTTTTTGAAACGGGTGCGCCCCAGGCTTGGGAACTACGCATGGTGCGGGGCAACGGTTCAACCTTCTGGGCTCATCTGGTAGCCGCATCAGCACAGAATGGCAAGTGTCGCATTACCATAAATGACATCACGGAGCGGAGACGGTCAGAGGCGGCCCTGCTGGAGAATGAAGAGCGGCTGCGGATGGCACAGGAAGCGGCTCTTTCCGGAACATGGGAATGGGACCTGCGGACCAACGAGAACATCTGGTCGGAAAGCCTCTGGCGGTTGTTCGGCCTGGAACCGTACAGCTGTGAAGCATCGTATGACGTATGGCAACTGGCTATTCACCCCGATGATCGTGCCGGAGCTGGGCAGGCCGTGCAGGAAGCCTCATCAAATGGTCTGGAATTAAACACCGAGTGGCGCGTACGCCACGCCGACGGCAGCGACCACTGGTTCATGTCCCGGGGGAAACCGCTGCGGGATGAAAACGGCCAGGTAACCCGCTACCTCGGCATTGTCATTGACATTACCGAACGCAAGCGGGCTGAAACAGCCCTGCAGGAAGCGCACGGCACCCTGGAACGGCTGGTCATGGAGCGGACCGCTGAGCTGTCCGGCGCAGTCGCCAGCCTCCAGCGGGAAAGCTTGGAGCGAAAACAGCTTGAACTGCAGCTGATTGAGGCGAAAAAACTGGAGGTAATCGGTCAGATCGCCGGCGGTGTCGCCCATGAAGTCCGCAACCCGCTTAATGCCATCCTGACCATAACCGAAGCCCTGTTCAGAGAAAATGTGGTTGCCGACAACCCGGAGTTCGGGCCGTACCTCCACCATATCAGGACGCAAATCAATCGTCTGGCGCACCTGACAAACGATCTCCTTGATCTGGGGAGAACCGATTTGGAGGACAACCGGCAGCCCGTATCCCTGGTGGAAGTGTGCCGCGCTGCGCTTGAACTCTGGAAGTCAAGCGGCCTTTCGAAAACCAGGGTCGGCGGTCTGGTTGCGGACGCTGCTGATGCATCGGTTCGGGTGTTTGCCGACGCTTTCAAGCTGGAGCAGGCGCTGTTAAATATCCTGGAAAATGCCGGTGATCATACCCCTGACGGCGGCAGTGTCATGATTCAGGTGGTGAGCAGCGGAGATTGCCAGAGTGACGGCATGGCGGTTGTGCAGGTGGTTGACCGGGGGACCGGCATTGCCGAAGAGAACTTACCGCACGTTTTCAATCCCTTTTATACCCGAAGAAAAGGGGGCACCGGCCTTGGACTGGCGCTCGTCAGGCGCTATATCGGCAATATGGGTGGGACCGTGCAGATCTGGAACAACAATCCACCGCCCGGATGTACTGTGGAAATGCGCATCCCTCCCTACCGGGAGGAGGCGGGGTGAAGATGAATCAGCCTGGAGTCGTTGAAACCGTGTAACAAGAACGTATCGCCCCTTCATGTTTCGTACGGAACAGTTCCTGCGTAGCACGCCCCGCCGACATAAAGCTCCTGAAGTGCCCCCTCCCGCATGACCCGTTCCAGAATCCTCTCACCACCACCGTGGCACTTCCCCACAACCTGAAAATCAGCCCGCATACCCGTTTTCAGCGTGCCGCAGGCAGCAGAGATGCCGAGAGCCGCAGCCCCGCTGCTCGTCACCATGCGGAAAACATCCGCCTCAGAAAGGTCGTCGGGAAAAATCTCCAGGGCAAAGCGCAGTTCATCCCAGAGTGAAAGGGAATTGTTACTGGCCAGAGAATCGGTGCCGAGCGACAACGGAATGCCGATCTTCTTGAACAGGTGGACCGGAGCACGCCCCACATCGAGAAGGTCATTACTCCGGGGGCAAAGCGCAATGTGCGTGCCGCGTGATTTGATGATGCAGGCATCGGCAGGAGAAACGTGGACGCAGTGAACCGCAAGGGTGTTCGGGGTCAACAGGCCGTGACGGTCAAGCAGTTCGGTCGAACTGCAGCGGGCCGGCCGCCCCAGAAAGCGGTCCCACCCGACAAAGGGATAAAAGGATGAAGCAATGTCGCCACTGCCGTCAAAGATGAAGTCCGCTTCGGCACGGGACTCGGAGAGGTGGATAGACAGCGGCAGGGAATGTGCCGCAGCAGTGTCCCTGACGGTTGCCAGACGATCCTGACCGATCGTGTAGGGTGAATGGGGGGACAACCCGCACGACATGGCACCGGTATCAGCAGTGAGAGCCGCAGCGGTCGCGGCGGCAAGCCGGCCGGAAAAATATCCGGCATCCTGCCCCAGCAGCTCGAAGTAGGTGCGTCCGGCGAGCGGCGAACCGTGGTATAGCGCGGCCAATGCCGGATTGGTAACGATCTCGCCGATGGCTGTTGTGCCGGATTCCAGACACATGCGCACCCCTTCCAGAACCGAGGGGGGATAGTCGTCCGGCGTCAGGCCGCGTGAAATTTTGATCAGCTGGATTATCCAGTCGGTAAAACGGCGGGGGTTGTAATCAACAGCCGACCGGAGCCGCCAGGAAGGAAAGTGGGTTAATTCAAGGTGGGTATGGGCGTTGACAAAGCCGGGCAGGAGGGCGGAGCCGGGGAAATCGAGCACCGGTGCCGACGCATACTCCCGCCGGAGTGTGGCCAGAGTGCCGGTCGCCGCAACAGAGCCGTTGCGAACGAACAATGCCCCGCCGGAAACCGGCGGGGCATCAGGATTAAGCAGCCAGGATGCAGCGTAGATGACCCCATCAGACATGTAGCACCTCGTTTCCGCAATTACCCGGGAATCGTGCACCGGGCACATCCCTGCTTACGAACAGATCTTCTTCGGTGCCGGGCTGTTCTTTCCCGAAACTTTCCCAGGAGCATGGGGGGGATACTTCTCCAAAGCAAGCCTGAGAGCTTCCTCAACTTCTGTAACAGAGACTATCTTCACCTTTTTCAGGATTTCCGGCGGAATATCCTCAAGATCCTTTTTGTTCTGCTCCGGAATTATTACCAGGCGCATCCGGGAGCGGACAGCCGCCAGGATTTTTTCCTTGAGCCCACCGATTGGTAGCACCTTGCCGCGCAGCGTCACCTCACCGGTCATGGCCACATCTTTCTTTACCGGAATATTGCACAGGATCGAAACCAGGGCCACCGTCATGGCGACTCCGGCTGAAGGACCATCCTTCGGTATGGCTCCGGCCGGCACATGCACATGAATTTCATGCTCCTGAAATATGTCCGGGTTCAGATGCAGTGCCGCCGCGTGGGCACGGATATAGGAATGGGCCGCCTGAATCGACTCCTTCATCACATCGCCCAGCTGGCCGGTAAGCGTCAAGGCGGCTTTACCCGCCATCAGACTGGCTTCGATATGGAGAATTTCCCCCCCTACCGGCGTCCATGCAAGCCCGTTGACCACCCCGACCTCATTTTTGTCCAGATCTTCCTCGCGGATGTACTTCGGCACACCCAGATAGGTGTGCAGGGTTTTGGGGGTCACCTTGACCATCCGCGCATTACCTTCCGCCACTTTGCGGGCAACCTTGCGGCAGATCTTACCGATCTCCCGTTCCAGATTGCGCAGACCGGCCTCGCGGGTATACTTGGAGATAATCTCCATAATGGATTCATCATCAAAACTGATATGTTTCGGCTTCAGCCCGTTTTCCTTGATCTGGCGCGGAACCAGGTACCGCTTGGCAATCTGGAGTTTTTCCTCTTCGGTGTACCCGGCAAGATTAATAACCTCCATCCGGTCACGCAGAGCCGACGGAATCGGGTCCATCTGGTTGGCGGTAGCGACGAACATCACGTTTGAAAGATCAAAGGGCTGGTTGATGTAATGATCGGAGAAGGAGTGGTTCTGCTCCGGATCCAGCACCTCAAGCAGTGCCGACGAGGGGTCCCCCTTGTAGTCGTAGCCGAGCTTGTCCAGTTCGTCCAGCATGAAGACCGGGTTGTTGGCCCCCGCCTGCTTCAGCCCCTGCAGTATACGCCCCGGCAGAGCCCCGATATAGGTGCGCCGGTGCCCCCTGATCTCGGCCTCATCACGCACCCCCCCCAGCGATATGCGGACAAACTTGCGGTTCATGGCACGGGCGATTGACTTGCCGAGCGACGTTTTCCCGACACCGGGAGGACCGACGAAACAGAGAATCGGTCCCTTCATTTTTTTCTTCAACTTGCGCACCGCGAGAAACTCCAGAATACGTTCCTTGATCTTGTCCAGATAGAAATGATCGTTATCCAGAATTTTCTTGGCCCGGACAATGTCCAGACTGTCGCGGGTGGCCTTGCTCCAGGGCAGCTCCACCATCCAGTCCAGATAGGTTCTGACAATGCTGGCTTCACCCCCATCCGGATGCATGTTTTCCAGCCGTCCCAACTGCTTGAGCGCCTCCTTCTGCACCGGCTCAGGCATTTTTGCCGCCTCGATCGCTTTTCTGATCTCCGCCAGTTCCTCTTTCCCCTCATTGTCACCCAGTTCGCTCTGGATGGCTTTCATCTGCTCACGCAGATAATATTCCTTATGGTTTTTCCCCATCTCTTCGCGTGCTGCATTCTGAATCTTGGCCTGAACGCTCAGGAGCTCAACCTCCCGGTTCAATAATTCATTGACCTTTGTCAGACGGATGATCGGGTCATTAATTTCCAGCAGAGCCTGGGCATCAACGACCTTCAGCCCAAGATTGCTGGAAACCAGGTCAGCCATGCTCCCCGGGTCCTGGATGTTTTCCAGAATAACCATCACTTCGGGTGAGACCTGTTTGCCAAGTTCCATAACCTTGGTCAGCTGTTCACGCACAGTGCGTATCAGCGCCTCGGTCTCCAGCGATATGTCAACTGTCACCGTATCCTGCTGCCGCTCGACCCGCACGGTGTAAAACGGCTTGTCGGAGACAAACTCGGTAATGCGCGCCTTGGCCAGCCCCTGAACCAGGATCTTGACACGGCCATCCGGAAGTTTGAGCATCCGCATGATCATGGCAACCGTACCGACTTCATAGATTTTGTCGGCGGGCGGATCTTCGTCGCCGACATCGTGCTGGGTCGCCAGCAGGATCATCCGGTCCCCGGCAAGGGCACTATCAACAGCCTTGACCGACATCTCCCTCCCCACAAAAAGCGGGATGATCATAAACGGGTACACCACCACATCCCGAATGGGGAGCAGCGGCAGTACTTCAGGTATTTTAAGTTCTTCCGAACTTTGCTCGATATCGTTCTCTATCTCTATCAATCTACATCTCCTTTATGGGCACCAGTCGCTCACAGATTTTGGGACAGATCACCCGCAGCACCCCCAGCCGGTATTCCGCGCTGACTGCGGCGAGATCCACGTTTCCGGGAATATTCACGGTATGATGGAAACGGCCGTGACTCCGTTCCACGCAGATAAATTTTCCTTCGTTCTGCTCTCTCGGCTTACAGGCTTCCAGCACCAGCGTCAAACCGTTCAATTTCAGGGATATCGCATCCAGATCGCAACCGGGCAGGTCGAACTCGATGACGATGTCCCGACATGTTTCGTACATATCCATCTTCGGCCGGGTTTCGCTGTCTTCAAACGAATCACCCAGCTCAAGGGCATGCAGCAGGGTACGCATCTCGCCGACATGCCGATCAAATATTTCCTGTGCAAACGGTTTCCTGCCTGAAAAACGTGGCATACTAGGCACCTGAAAGTAAGGTAATGTACCGGGCTGTTTCAATTAGCCCGAAGGTAATCATTCCCCCCGGCAAAGTCAAGGCAGACATTCCCCGGATAATCACCGGGCGGAAACAAATTAGAATTTGACTTTGGCCATCCTATGCAATAAATAAGATAGTTTGTTCACAGCCGACTAAGCGGAAGATGGGGAAAAGATCATGGAAAAATGGTCCATTGGTGAATCTGCCAAAATTTACAATATCGACAACTGGGGCGCAGATCTCTTCTCGATCAACAAGAAGGGTAATATCTGTGTCCACCCTTCGTCAAACTCCAAGCACTCTATCGACCTGCGGGCCCTGGTTGACGATCTGATCAAGCGCAAGATCAAGCCGCCAATCCTGCTTCGCTTTATGGATGTTCTGCAGGGGCGTATCGCCTCGATCAACCGGGTCTTCAAAAGTGCCATTCAGGAAAATGACTATCCTGCCAAATACCAGACGTTCTACCCGATCAAAGTCAACCAGCAGCGCCAGGTGGTTGAAGCGATCGCCGCCTACGGGAAACGCTACAATATCGGCCTTGAAGTCGGCTCGAAACCGGAGCTGGTGGCGGGGATTTCAATCTCCAGCGGCAACAATCTGCCGATCATCTGCAATGGCTACAAGGACGCCGAATATATCGAGACGGTGCTGTATGCCACCAAAATCGGCTTCGACATCACGCTGGTTGTAGAAAAGCTGTTCGAGCTGGAAAAAATCATCGACATCGCCAAAAAGACCGGCATAACACCCAAACTGGGGATTCGGGTCAAGCTCTCCTCCAAGGGAACCGGCAAATGGGCCACCTCCGGCGGGGAAGACGCCAAATTCGGCCTGCGCATGTCGGAAATCATTGCCGCCATCAGGATGCTGGAAGATGCGGGGATGCTTGATGCCGTCAAACTGCTCCATTCACACATCGGCAGCCAGATCACCAAGATAGACAAGATCAAGACCGCGCTGATTGAAGTCGCCCGTGTCTACACCGAGATGAAGAAACTGGGGGTCGGCATAGAATTTCTGGATATCGGCGGCGGCCTGGGAGTTGATTATGACGGCTCCAAATCCAGCTATTTTTCCAGCGTCAACTATACCATCGAAGAGTACGCCAACGACGTCATCTACCAGATCAAAAACATCTGTGACGAAGCGGGGGTCGAATGTCCGAACATCATCTCCGAATCGGGACGGGCCACGGTCGCCCACTACTCGGTACTGGTGACCAATGTTCTGAACACCAACACCCAGCACCTGATGCCCGATTTTGAGGAGATTCTGACTAAATCTGAAAAAGTAGCGCCGACCGTCAAAAAGCTGATGGATATCTATAAAAGCATCGATCGCTACTCGCTCAGGGAGGATTACCACGATACCCTGCAGTTGATCAACGAAGCGGTCAGCCTGTTCAATCTCGGCTACCTGACGCTCAACGACCGGGCAATCGCAGAATGGCTCTACTCCAAAATAATCAAAAAAATCAACAGCATCGTGGAGAAGATCAGGCCGATCCCGGAGGAATTGCAGAACTTCCAACTCTCCATGCGCCAGACCTACTTTGCCAATTTCTCGCTGTTTCAGTCGATCCCGGACTCATGGGCCATCGACCAGCTGTTTCCGATCGTACCGCTGCAGCGGCTTAACCACAAACCGGAGGTCATGGCCTCCATCGCCGACATCACCTGTGACTCGGACGGCGAGATCACCAGCTTCGTCGGCGAAAACGGACGTTCCAAGTATCTGCCGCTGCACAAGATCCGCAAGGACGAAGATTATTACATCGGCTTTTTCCTCATCGGCGCATATCAGGAAATTCTGGGGGATCTGCACAACCTGTTCGGCGACACCAACGCCGTCCACATCACCTTCAATAAAAAAACCGGCTACATGATCGACACAGTCATCAATGGCGACGCCACTTGGGAAACCCTGAAATATGTACAGTACAAAGGGCCGGAAATATTGAAGCGGGTCAGGGACAACCTGGAAAAAAGCGTCGCTTCAAAGAAAATCTCCATCGAAGAAAGCAGCCATTTCATCGAACTGCTGGACAGAACACTGCTGGGATATACCTATCTGGGGGAATAGATGCCTACAATTCTTCTGGTTATGGGATGGCGATTTTTCTTTTACGCCAACGAAGGTAATGAACCGATCCACATACACTGCAAAAAAGGCGATATCGATTGCAAGTACTGGCTTGACAGAGAAAATTTTGCAATTGAAGAAGCTTATGCATATAATCTTTCGCGCAAAGACAGGCGAGAAGTAAAGCACATCATTTTTGAGTATTTCGAGTTTATCGAGCACGAATGGGAGCAATTCCATAAAGGGGGTGGACGATGAACAGGTGCCACGACGTGCAAAGCGTAACGTTCTTGAATGACGAGATGGTACTGACCATCGATGGAGTTGCGCATCGCTTTAGCCTTAAAATGGTCTCGGCGCGTCTTTTTCAGGCGGCACAGATTGAGCGGGAGCGGTATGAAATCTCCGCGTCAGGGTACGGCATTCACTGGCCGCTGCTTGATGAAGATCTTTCCATCGATGGTCTGCTCGGCATTGTCCATTCCCCCTCGTTTGGCTTGAGGAAAGCAGCTTGAGGCAGGTCTGCTTTTCTTATACGCACTCCACTACAGATTCCCCCCAGAAAGGAACAATATGAGTAACGTCCTTATTATCG
The DNA here is from genome assembly GCA_903862245.1 of uncultured Geobacteraceae bacterium. Classification (GTDB taxonomy): domain Bacteria; phylum Desulfobacterota; class Desulfuromonadia; order Geobacterales; family Pseudopelobacteraceae; genus JACRCG01. The sequence continues at coordinate 16,525 of CAIOXL010000129.1, forward strand.
GTGCCGGCGGCGTCGGCCAGGTTGTCACCCACAAATGCGCCCAGCGGCGCGATATTTTCACTCACATAACCCTTGCTTCGCGCACAAAATCAAAGTGCGACGCCATCGCCGCCCAGTTGGGGGGGAGCATTGCAACGGCACAGGTAAACGCGGACAACGTCCCGGAGCTGGTCGCCCTGATCAGGCAGCTGCAGCCGAAGCTGGTAATCAATGTGGCGCTTCCCTATCAGGATCTGACCATTATGGATGCCTGCCTGGAAACCGGCGTCGATTATCTTGACACCGCCAACTACGAACCGCTGGATACCGCAAAGTTCGAATACTCCTGGCAGTGGGCCTATCAGGAGCGCTTCAGGAACGCCGGCATCATGGCGCTGCTCGGTTCCGGTTTTGATCCGGGCGTCACCAATGTCTACACCGCTCTGGCCGCCAAAAAATATCTGGACGTGGTGGAAGAGATCGACATCATCGACGCCAACGCCGGCAGTCACGGCCAGCCGTTTGCCACCAACTTCAACCCGGAGATCAACATCCGGGAAGTCACCGCCACCTGCCGTCACTGGGAAAACGGACAGTTTGTAGAATCCCCGGCACTCACTACCAAGCGGGTATTCGACTTCCCCGAGGGGATTGGTCCGATGAACTGTTACCGTCTCTACCACGAAGAGATGGAATCACTGGTCAAACATTTCCCCACCATCAAAAAGGCCCAGTTCTGGATGACCTTCTCTGATAACTATCTGAAACATCTGGAGGTACTGCAGAATGTCGGCATGACCCGTATTGACGAGGTGGAGTTCAACGGACAGAAGATTGTCCCGATCCAGTTCCTCAAGGCACTCCTCCCGGACCCTGGCAGCCTTGGCCCCCTGACTAAAGGTAAAACCTGTATCGGCGTTATTGCCAGAGGCACCAAGAATGGCCAGAAGAAGCAGGTCTACATCTACAACATCTGTGACCACGAAGCATGCTACCGTGAGGTGCAGTCCCAGGCCATCAGCTACACCACCGGCGTACCGGCAGTGGTCGGCGCCATCATGATGCTGACCGGAAAATGGCATGAAGCGGGCGTCTGGAACATGGAGCAGTTTGACCCGGAACTGTTCCTGGATGTGCTGGGCCCCATGGGGCTGCCGACGGTGGTTGTTGACGGCGGCGAATGGCCTGAGCTGTAAGCACTTGACCGGCATCGACATCGACAAAATACTCCGGCTCGCCCCCTCCCCCGCCTACGTGGTTGATCTGGGGCGACTGCGTCACAATCTGGCCATCCTGGACGACGTGCAGCGGCGGAGCGGAGCAAAAATCCTGCTGGCCCTCAAGGCCTTTTCCCTGTGGGGGGTTTTCCCGCTCATCCGTCAGACCCTGCAGGGGGTCTGCGCCAGCTCCCCCTGGGAAGCCCGCCTCGGCCGGGAAGAGTTCGGCCGCGAAGTGCACAGCTTTGCCGCCGCCTTCAAGGAAAGCGACGTTGTTGAACTGCTCGGTATCTCAAACCATCTGGTCTTCAACTCCTTTGGTCAGCTGGAACGCTTTCGCCCCCTGTGGGAGAAGGAACGGGGGCGCGTTTCCATCGGCCTGAGGGTCAATCCGGAACACTCCGAAGGGCATACCGAAATCTACGACCCCTGCGCACCCAATTCCCGTCTGGGCATTCCCTATGCCGAGTTCGACCGGCGACTCGGCGGGGTAAACGACAAACAGGCGGCACTGAGCGGAGTTGACGGACTTCACTTCCACACCCTCTGCGAGCAGCTGTTCGAACCGCTGGAACGTACGGCCCGCGCTTTTGAGAAAAAATTCGGCCGGTTCCTGCCGGGGATGAAGTGGCTCAACCTGGGTGGGGGCCATCACATCACCCGCGATGGCTACGACCTGGATGCTCTTGTGGAGCTGGTGAAATATTTCAAGGAAAAGTACGATCTGGAGGTTTACCTCGAGCCGGGCGAGGCAATCGCCATCGGCACCGGCATTCTGGTGAGCGAAGTCCTTGACGTGGTCAACAACGGCATGGACATCGCCATTCTGGATGTTTCCGCCACCTGCCACATGCCGGACATTCTGGAGATGCCCTACCGCCCCGGCATCACCGGGGGGAGCGAACCGGGCGCCAAGCCCCATACATACCGGCTGGCTGGCCCCTCCTGCCTGGCGGGAGACGTGATCGGTGACTGGTCGTTCGAGCAACCACTCCGCCCCGGCAGCAGACTGGCCTTTGAAGACATGTCCCATTACACCATGGTCAAAAGCACCACGTTCAACGGCATTCAGCACCCGCACATTTGCACCTTCGAGCCGGACACCGGCGAGCTGAAGATCGTGCGCAGTTTTTCATATCAGGATTTCAAAAGCAGATTATCGTAGCGCAGCAGAACTGAATCCACCAAAAGAGGGGGGCCGCAACAGTCACCCCACGAGGACATAGCGATGGCAATCAACACAAGAATATGGATGACCGGCTCGCTGGAGTGGTTCGGGTATATCGGAGAGGTTGAAATGTTTCTGGGGCAGCGCTCCTTTCCCAATCCTCCGGAAGAGGGGGACGCCTGGACCACCGAGGTTGGCGACATGTTCAAAATCATCGATGGTGACATCACCCTTGTCGGCAAAACGGAACCGCCCAAGAAGTACTGGTAACGGCAGCCGATGCCTCCCCGCGCAGAGCAGTTGTTCTCACCATGACGTCCCCCGTCGCTATCATTGAAATCGCCATTCCTCTTCACCTGGACAGGACCTTTCACTACCGTGTGCCGGAACAGCTGCGGGAAAAGGCGCTCTCCGGACGGCGCGCCCTGGTTCCCTTCGGCAACCGGAAACTGACCGGGTATATTCTGGGGGAGGCCTCCGGGGCGGAGATCCCAAACCTGAAAGATATCATCGATGTGCTGGACAGCGAACCGCTCTGGACGGCAGGAGAACTGGACTTTTTCCGCTGGACCGCGTCCTATTACCAGCACCCGCTGGGTGAGGTGGTGCAGACCGCCCTTCCGGCCGGTATCAATATCCAGACTCGCAAGGGTACGTCCGGCACGGAAGCCCCACTGACCGGCGGGAAGTCCGTCCGCCGTGAAACATTTTACCTGCCCGGCCCTCTGGAAGCGGTGACAGTTCCCCGCCAACCGGGTGCCAAAGCGCTGGAAATACTGGCGGTCATCCGGGAAACAGGGGACATTTCCGGAGGAGAGCTGCGCAAGCGCTTCGGCGCCTGCACCCCGCAGCTCAAGCGGCTGACCGGGCTTGGCCTTGCGGCGGCGGAAGAGCGGGAAGTGTACCGTGACCCGTTCCGGAACCGGGAGGTGGCGCGTGACGAACCGCGCCTGCTGCACAGCCATCAGTTGAGGGCGTTGGAAGCAATCACCGGCTGTCTTGACCGGCAGCAGTACTCACCGTTTCTTCTCCATGGCGTAACCGGCAGCGGCAAAACCGAAATTTACCTACAAGCCATCTCCCATGCCCTTGAACTGGGGAAAACGGCACTGGTCCTGGTGCCGGAAATAGCCCTCACCCCGCAGCTGACCGGACGATTTCAGGCCCGTTTCGGCGGCGGCATTGCCATTTTGCACAGCGCTCTTTCTGACGGTGAACGCTATGACGAATGGCGCCGTATCCGGCGGGGGCTGGCCAAAATCGTTATCGGCGCCCGTTCGGCCATCTTTGCACCGCTGGAAAACATCGGCATTATTGTTGTTGATGAGGAACACGAAGCCTCGTTCAAGCAGTCCGACGGGCTCCGCTACAACGCCCGTGACCTGGCGCTGGTGCGGGGACGAATGGAGCGGGCCGCCGTTGTGCTCGGCTCAGCAACACCACTGGTAACCAGTATCCATGCCGCTGAACAGGGGCGTCTGACACTTCTTGAACTGCCGGACCGGGTTGCGGGGCGCCCCATGCCGATTGTTGACCTGATCGCCATGCAGGGGAGCAAAGGGGTCCTCTCCGCGCAACTGTCGGCCGGCCTGATCGAAACCGCTGAGCAGGGACATCAGGCGATCGTGTTTCTTAACCGGCGCGGTTTTGCCACTTTTCTCGTCTGTGCGGAGTGCGCCAAACCGCTGGTCTGCCCCAACTGTTCCGTCACCCTGACCTACCACCGCCAGCGACGGCAGAGCCTCTGCCACTATTGCGACTACGCCGTACCGGCACCCGGCATCTGCCCCGCCTGCGGCTGCAGTTCCCTGAGCGAACTGGGGGCCGGGACGGAGAAGCTGGAACAGGAGCTGAAAGAGCTGCTCCCGTCGGCCCGTATTCTCCGGATGGACAGTGACACAACCTCCGGCAAGGGGAGCCACGAGCGTCTGTTGTCCCGCATGAGCGACGGCAGTGCCGATATTCTGGTGGGAACCCAGATGATTGCCAAAGGGCATGACTTCCCGGAAGTGACACTGGTGGGGGTGGTAAACGCTGAAGCGAGTCTCGGCATGCCCGATTTCCGTGCCGCCGAGCGAACCTTTCAACTGCTGTCCCAGGTTATCGGCCGGGCCGGGCGGGGAGAAACCCCCGGGCGGGTCGTTGTGCAGGCCCTGGACACGGAGCATTATGCCATCCGGTCAGCCGCTGCCCATGACGGGGCCGGTTTTTACCGGCAGGAGCTGGAATTTCGCCGGGAGGCCGGCTATCCCCCCTTCACACATCTGGCAGCGTTTGCCGTTTCCGGGCTGGCGGAGCAGACCGTTTCTGATCAGGCAGACGGAGTCGCCCGGCTGCTGGCGCTCCTCAAAACAGAACTGAAGATCCGGGTGGAGATCCTCGGCCCGGCCCCCTCCCCGCTCTACCGTCTGCGCAATCGTTTTCGCCGCCAGATTCTGCTCAAAGCGGCAAGCCGGAGCGACCTCCACCGCCTGCTCTCCTTCTGGCGGCAGCGAGCAACGGTTGCCTCAATGGTTCGTATTTCCGTCGACATTGACCCGGTTGACATGATGTAAAAAGACGGGGCCCGCAGAAATCTGCGGGCCCCGTCGCGTTGCACTCTAATTGTATCTTTTCGCCTTAGAACGCGGTGCTCAGACCAAGCTCCACCTTTGCTTCACGGGGATAGGTCTTGTTGTCATAGCGGGCGTTCTCGGTGGCAACCGCAGCATTAATATCCAGGCGGAGCCACTGGGGCCCAAGGGAGAGGCCACCGGTAAGTACCGGTTTGCTTGACGTAACGGCAATATTTTTAAAGGCACCACCGCGCAGCACAATCCAGCTGAAATCCAGCTCCACACCACCGCCGATATTCTGGCTCTCCACTCCGGGCAAAATGGTCTTGTTTTTCGACACATCCACATCGGCCGCAAGGTTCAGCCAGCTGAACGGGGCGAAGGCAAGGCCCGCCCGCATCTGCGGCTCCACCTTCACCTTGGGAGTGATCGTTCCCACGATCTGATACGCATCAAACTCGGGTGAGTTCAGGTTCTTCGCCACAAAGCCCACACTGATCGGCCCCATGAAGGGGAGGTCCTCATAGCGATAGAGCGCCCCCAGATCCACACCATAGGAGATGGAATCGGTTTTCTGGTCGCGAATTTTCTTGAAAACATCACTGGAATTGCTGAGCTTGACAATCTGTTGTGAACTGGAAAAAACCGTCCCCTGCATTACTTTTACTGAAGCGCCAAGCCCGAGCTTGCCGAATGCACCGAGATCGAATTTATGGCCGTAGGCGACCGGAATCTCTGCCAGGGCAAGGCCGCGCAGTTCAACGGTTGACGTGTTGTTTTCGATGCTCCCGCCTCCGGCAAATGAGTCAGCCAGGTGGACCATGGCATCGGCCAGCTGCTGGGCGGTTTGTCCGGACTTATTGGCACCGCTCGCCTGCAATTGCACCTCCAGCTTGTTCGTGATGTTACTCGCGTCTGTCGATGTGGCTCCGCTTGCCACAAAAGCCGCGACAATCTGCGTTCTCTGGGCAGAGGTAAAGAGTGTTCCCGGTGCAACGGTCCCGGTCGCGCCGATGCCCGTGGCAAAAGCGGACGGAGTTGTGCTCACCGGGTCTCCGGGACGCACACTTAGGGTGTCCGAAATAGGAAAGGCACCCAATTCGGAGGTCACAACCAATCCCAGCCCGAAGTTACGGTACTGAAACGCCAGCAGGGCTTCAGGGGTGGCAACAAGTGTCCCCTTGTTATGATCCAGATCATTAATAATACCGACAAACTCCACCGCCTGGGCCGAAGCGCTCAGGTTTTTTGTAAAATCAATGGAGGTGTTCGAGAACGACAGGTTTTTCAGATCATTGACGTTCATCTTCCCCATCTTGTCCACATTATCGGCCAGGGACGAGTTGATACTGACACCGACTCCGGCATTCAACCGGGTGCTGAACGTTTTCTGGTAAAAGGCCAGGCCGGCCGGATTCCAGTAGGTGGCGTATGCATCAGTATTCCGGGCAACGCCCGCTCCCCCCATACCGACGGCACCCGGAGTCAAAAACTCGGCTGCCTGTCCTGTCACCGGCAGCGACAAGCTCAGCAGTACCGCTGCTATCATCACTTTTTTCATATCATCTCCCTCTTGGTGTTAGTGAAATTGATCAACCTGTTGCCAACAATATAAGTAAACAACCGCAGCTGTCAAGTTACAAAAGACAATATTAATAATAGCCTACATTTCCCCAGCACCAGCGCATCAAGTTATTCCTCTGCCGTTTGTCCGGCAATTCTGCTATAGTGCCGCGCAACAACCTCCTTCAGACGGACTTTTTCTATGCACAACAGCGGGATTTACGAAGAAGAAATAGCCGGTAAGGCATACGACACTGCACTGTTGCGCCGTTTTGCCCGCTATGTGGTCCCCTACCGCCTGTCAATCATGGTTGTCGTGCTGATACTGCCGCTTGTTGCCGCATGCCGGCTGGCCCAGCCCTGGATTATCAAACTCGCCATCGACGGCCATATCATCACCGGAAAGCTGGCCGGACTGGAACAGATCGCCCTTGGCTTCCTCGGCATTCTGCTCGTTGAATCGCTCCTCTCTTTTCTGGAGGTGTACTTGCTGCAATCGGTTGGGCAGCGGGTCATGTCGGACATGCGCGCGGAGCTGTACCGCCATGTCATGCAGCTGCCGGTTTCCTGGTTCGATCGTGTCCCGACCGGGAGCGCCGTCACCCGCCTGACCAGCGACGTCGAGGTGCTGGGGGAAATGTTCGCCTCCGGCATCATCACCATCATCGGCGACATCCTGCTGCTGATCGGCATCATTTCCGTCATGCTCTGGATGAACCTGCAGCTATCCTTGGTGACGTTTTCCGTGCTGCCGGTGCTGCTGTACGTCGCCTATACCTTCCGGCGCCGCATGAGGAAATCGTTTCGGGAGGTGCGCGCCCGCCTGGGCAGCCTGAATGGCTTCCTCAACGAATGCATCTCCGGCATCAGCATTATCCAGATTTTCAATCGGGAGCGGGATGAGGAGCGGCGTTTCAGCCTCCTGAATGCATCGTACCGCGATGCGAACATGCCGGTCATCTTCTGGGATGCCTCCCTGTATGCC
>CAIOXL010000130.1 GCA_903862245.1 uncultured Geobacteraceae bacterium
CTATTCAAAAAAATGGCCTCTTGTGAAGGCCAAATAATCCAACAATCCCCGCTATCTTGTCAATCCAATCTTATAATTTCCAATCCCGAAGAAATACTTTAAAGCGACTATCTACAAACGGCCACCATGACAAAGAACGAGCGCGAGTAAAAGAATTCGGCGGCCGGCCCGGCTTTCTTGAGAAAGCTTTCCGGACGAACCACCGGGACACGAATGAACAGGTAGTTTTTCAGAAGCCACATGGCCCAGCCGGGGCGGCTGGCCGCCTGGGCCGACACAAGCCGCTGATTGCCGGCCGCTGTTGTTGTCTGAAACAGAAAATTCTGATCCAGAAACGTGATCATACCGAGCACATCATGTTCCGTAACCGTCAGGGTCGTTTCCTGATTGACGGCATCCATAACGCCCTGAACAGTACCAAGGCTCCAGCGCGAAAGGATTTCAAAGGCGGGCCATTCAAGCAGATAGAATTTATTGGCCGGGGGATCATGCAGTGTCCAGGCCGGAGTACCGTTTTTTGCCGGCGGAGCGGGGGACAACCCCAGCTCCTGGCGGAGCGGAGGAAGGGGGCGGGCCTCTACCATCCGAGACGCTGCCGGACCGCCGTCAATGGTCGGCGGAAGAGATAGTAGCCGAGGGACACTTTTTTCCCGTAGATGCGGGCGGTACCGGTCAAGCCGATACGGGGGGGCGTAGTGCCGGCGGCAAGATCCGCTTTCAGACGATAGGCGGCAATCCCCGAAGAGGTCGCCTCCGGCTTGTAGGCGGCATAGCGCAGTGTACCGTCCAGCGGGTTATTCGGATCCGCCGTCAGGTAAAGCCGTACCGGGCTCTCCAGGGCAAAATCGATGGCATCGGCAACCGGCAGCCGGATCAGCATTTCAACCCGGTTCGGGTCGGCAATAGTCAGCACCCGCTCTCCGATAGAAACGCTCTTGCCTATCCAGTCGCTTTGTTCAGCAAAAATGACGATACCCGAGCGCGGGGCCCGGACCTCCGCCCTGTTGAGCAGGTGCCGGGAGAAGGAAAGCTCCGTCGCCTTTTCCTCCATCCTCCCCCGGCGCGGTGTTATCTCGGCCTTGAACCGGTCGTCCACCAGGGCTGTCTGGGCGGCCTGACGATATTCCTCCGCAGCCACCTGATACGCTTTACTCGCCACGCCATGCTTGGCGCCGAGGTTTGTCCGGTCAAATTCAAACAGCAGCTGCCCTGCAACAACCGCCTGGTTCGGCCGGACGTGAAACTTGTCAATAACCGTATCAAGCGGTGATCTCACCACAAAGGCGTCCTTCGGCACAATCTCGGCGGGAGCCTGAACCGACATCCTCACCGGGTAAAACAGGGACGCAACGGCAAGCAGCACCAGCCCCGCTTTAATGCCAGTCGAGAGGTTGATCTTTTTGACCTTGTCCCAGACAGTCCCCCGCCCGGCATACAGGGAAAACCCGTGGGCATAAATTGCCGCCAGCTCGTTCAGCAGTGCCAGGTCGTTCTCATGCCACGGGTCCTCACGAAAAAGGATGAATACGCCGAGAGTGCCGCCCTCTTTCGCTTTTAACGGGATTACTGCCGCGTTGAACGGTGCCCACTCGTCCCATGAACGGGAAAGTTCACCCGTAAGATCTTCCGGAGTACGACTGCAGTTGGCCCCTTCGGTACTCCATATTTTGCAGCACTCCGTCAGCCATTGTATGTACGGAGAGCTGCGGTCCGGATCAGGAATTCCTGAAACGCTGAAAACGCCTTTGCCGCGCATCCAGATGGCAGACTGACGGTACGGCAGCAGCTGTTTGCTTTCATTGACCGCAATAAACCCGATCTCTTCCGCTGACGCCGCATCCCTGACACGCTTTGAGAGCTGGACAAGAATACTCAGTCCCAGTATGTGACCTTCCGCATTCTCAATCATTTCTTCGCCTTGCTGAAATTAGCCCACCCGCTCATACCGGGAAGAAGTTCGCCATGGGTCCCCTCTATTTCACCGGTTATCGCCAGGGACTGGCTGACCGGGTCGATGCGAGCCCCGAGCCTGATGACCCGGGCAGTATAGGTTTTCCCCAGTTCCTCGATCTGTATGGTGAAACGGCCACCCGGTTTAAGCCAGGCAAGCCAGACGGAAGGGACAATCAAGCGCACCTCAAGGCGGCTCGTATCAAGTATATCCATGAGCGGCTTGCCCGGCGTGACATACTGGTAGGCATCCACCTGCAACCTGGCAATTCTGCCCGGATACGGCGCCGTCAGAGAACACTTGGAAACGTTCACCTTCATCGCTTCACGCTCAGCCTCGGTCTCCTTGGCGCGAGCCGTTGCCTGGTCGACTTCAAGGGTGCTGATGGAATTCAGCGCCTCAAGACGTTTGCTTACCATCAACCCCTGGCGTGCGACTTCAGCCGTAGCCTCCGTCTTGTTCAGCTGGGCATTCAGGAGCGCACAGTCGAACTCCACCAGCAGATCGTCCTTTTTAAACGATTCACCTTCGCGGAGGGGAAGCTTTGAAATATTAGCCGCAATTTCAGCGGAAAGTGTGGTCTGCTGAAATGCCGTAAGCTGGGCCCGGATCCGGTTACCAAAGGGGTTGTCCTGGGCATCGGCACGCTGCGGACACTGCAGTGCCGCCAGCATGAGGATAACAATCAGGCAGCGGCTGCCGGCGGGAAACCGTGAAGGATCGGTAGCTGAGGTTTTTGTAAGGTTCATCGTATTCCTTTATCTGCTGGACTTCCGCCTGTTCTGGCTGGATGTTTCAGCGTCACTGCGCCCGCACTTATTGCCATAAAAGGCCATAGGTGGCGAGGAGAAAGTTACGGATATTGTCTGCCTGGCACTGGGACAGCTTCCTGTTTTTCTCAGCACTGCCATCAGAGCCACTGCTGGCGGTCTCCCCTGAAATTCCTGCCGTTGTTGCTGAGCATTCCTTGAAACGATCGGCAAATGTTTTAAGTGCGTCGTAATGATTCGGCCTCACCTCAGACTGAATCCGGCCGAATTCCAACGGCAGAATCAGCGGATTGGCAGGTTTGATTGAAGTCATCCCAGGCTGAGCAGTGATCACCGGGGCCGATGGAACGGCAGCAGTGACAACCAGGGGCTTAATAACGGCAGACGCCGACTGGGCGGCTGGCACCGCCACACATAATGCGCCGGGACCATTAAGCCAGACACCGATATCGCCGGAAAGCGGTTTTATGTCGTGGGAAGTGGTCGTTGTCGGCAGGGGATCCTCGCCGAGGGATGCCAGCATTTGACCGCAGGCACTCTGCAGGGAGGCATAATTCTGGTAGCTCCGGTATTCCGCCATAAGTGATGCCGTCTCCGAGCGGATCTCGTTCAGCTGGTTCTGCGCACCGCTTTTTGACTGATTCATCGTCTGTTCGTGGATTCGGGCATCGATGTCCTGCAGCTGCTCCGACAGCTCATACTGCCGTTTGCGATTGTAGAAATCGCGGTAGGCAACATGAACCTGGGTAAGCACCGCCATGCTGAGAGAAAGACGCTGCATCTGTGCTATCTCCACCTGACTTGTGGCAATCTTGTACTGGCTTGGCCCGCTGATAAGGTTCATCAGGTTCCAGGTGAGACGCGCTCCCCCTTCAATCCATTGCTGATTCACCAGGAAACTGTTGCTGTCAGAGTGCCCTCCCACCGACAGCTCTACACCCGGCAGCATTCTGGCAATAGCCTTACGGGTTTCCTCAACACTGATCCGCTCGTTGTAGTCGGCTTCCAATAGCTCGGGGCGCTGCAGAAGGGCTTTGTTTTCCATTTCACCCAGCTTGCCGGAAAGCTCCACCATCTCCATTTTCGAAGGGCTCAAGGTAAATGATTGTCCCAAAGGAACGTTCATAAGAGACGCAAGGCGCGGTTTTGCCTGGGCCAGTTCATCGCGGAACGTCTCCAGCTGTTTCATGATTTCAAGCAGCGTCTTCCGGTAGGTCAGCGTTTCAAGGGGTGCACGCAGCTTTTCCTGTTCGATGCTGGATGAATCCTGCAGTGCCTTTGCCACCCCTTTCAGCAGCGGTTCGAAACGCCCCTCCAGCTGTTGGGCCCCCAGTGCGAGCCAATACGCCTGACGAACCTGCTGCATGATCGAGTGGACAACCTTCCGGCGCCGTTCGGCCATGATATGGGCGCGGTCGGCCTGCTGCTTGGCCTGGAAGTAACTTACCCCGAAATCCAGAATATTCCAGGTCAGCGTCAGGTCACCGTTATAATGCCCCAGATCCGATGACGTTGACGGTGCAAGGGATTGCGTGTTGGTAGCCACATTCATACTGGAAGAGGCGTTGTATGTATCCCGTTCCGTATACCCTGCCGCCGCCACAAGCTTGGGAAGCATGTCATACTTCATCAGGTCAACCTGCCTCAGGGCAAGTGCATCCTCCATAATTTTGAGCCGATGGTCAAGATTATACTTGATGGACCGGGCCATGGCCTCCTCGAGGGTGATTGCGCTCACCAGCGGCTCCTGGTCTTTGTACATCGCCTCGCGGTCGGTGGCGATCCGCTGCAGGATATCCTCCTGCACCAGTGGTGTGGTGGAAACCGCACAACCTGCCAGAATTGAACATACTGTTATCAGCATACCGAGGTATTTCATACTGTTTGCTCCCTGTTAATATTAGTGTTTAAACGTATATGCATATCAGACGCCCTTACTTTTGGAATACACCGCTTTATGCGCGGCAGAAAAGAGTGCCGGCATTTTGCTTCGCTGGTCGAATGCCGCCAGCTGTTCCGTCAATGAAGGTCTCCCTTTAAGCGGTTTTGCCGGTGGGTATCTCCTCGGGTCCAGCCTGTCCCGGTTATCCGTTTGTGGCGAGAGCACAGAATCATCGGTGATGCCGTTCGGTTTACCGTCTTTTGGTACCGCACCGTCATTGGATGTATCGGTATCGCCAGCCGCCGGCTTACTGGACTTGGTTTCCGTAATACGGAAGGTGAACTGCGTTTCAGCCACGTTACCGTTCTGATCACGCGCAGATATCTTAATATCCAGAGTGCCGCCCGAATCTGCCGGAGGCTTGGCGGTAAAGCGGCCGCTGGCCGGGTCAAAGGTCATCCAGGTCGGCAATGGGCGGCCGTCGGACAGATTTGCCACCACCGTCACATTGGCATATGAATCGGAATGCCGGAACATGCCATCCGGGAGACTAAACGAGGCAGTAACATTAGTCAAAGATTCCTGTGAAGACGGTGTTTTCATCAGAGACAGGCCTTCTCCGCCCAAAGCCCGATCAGTTCCCCCCATAATAACAAGTCCGGTACTCAAACCTGACGCTGCCGCACCATTCACGGTCCCCTGATACGTAGTCCCTTTAGAAGCTTCAGCAGCATGTGCCGTACTTGTGTCAGATGGAGCAACAACATTCAGGAAAGAGGGTTGAGCCGCATCCGCCGGAGCGGGTAATGTAACCGTTGTTGTCGCCAGAGGAGCCGGAGCGGTTGCCTCGGCTGCCGGCGGCAGACTGACAGGGGTAACTGCAGGAGAGGAAACAGGAACTGATGGAGAACCAGGAGTGGTTTCCGGAACAGGCGCCGTCACGGTGGTATTTTTCACCCCGGTGACCGTGACCGTCAGCGTACTGGTAGAGGTGAGGCCGCTGCTGTCACGAATGGTATAGCTGGCGACGCTGGTGCGCATCGCACCGGCTGACAGATTGTCGAAATCAGTGCCGGGGGTGAAAATATAGGAACCATCAGCTCCGATAACAAACGTGCCGCCACCTGATCCCGCCACAACTGCGGAAACTTTGGCGGTATCGCCGTTGACCGCACTGACCGTGTGGCTATCAGCACTGTCCGGGTCGTAATCATTGGCAAGCACGCCGTGAGCAGCATCAACTGTCAGGACAGCGGTATTACCGACGACACCGGTATCCGGCGTAGCAACCGGTGCAGCATTTGCCTGAGTTACGTCAATTGCAAGGGTGCTGATTGAGCCGGTGCTGACCGTGTAAGTGACCTGTGGGACAGTGCCATTCCAGTTAGCAACTGGGGTGAAGGTGTAGTCACCGTTGGCGGCTATGGTCAGCGTCCCCTTACCGCTGATGGTGGCGGTCTGGCCGAACGTATAAACAGTAGCATCACCGGATACCCTGAACGTGGCTACCGTGAGGATGTTGTCAACGTCGCTGTCATTGGTCAGCACGTTGCCCGTCGCTATGGAATCTTCACCAACGATTTTTGTGTCGGCTACCAGAACGGAGGGGTCGTCAACCGGGGTGAGCAGAATACCAAGTGTACTGGTCCCGCCATTGTTTGCCGTGTAGGTCACTTCCGGAACACTGCCGTTCCAGTTGGCAACCGGGGTAAAGATGTAGTCGCCATTGGCGGAAATTTTCAGCGTACCAATTCCGGCCAAAGTCGCTGTCTGGCCGGCGGAGTAGACAGAAGAATCGCCCAGCACCTGGAATTTCGTAACGCTGGAGGCACTGCTGTCGTTGGCAAGAACATTACCGCCGGCAGTTACATCCTCAAGAGTAATTTTGCTGTCGGCGACCAGGCCAAGAGTCTGGTCCGCAGATGTAACGGAAATGTTCAGCGTGCTGGTGGAGCCGGTGCTGACGGTGTATGTCACCTCCGGAACGCTGCCGCTCCAGCCTGCCGCAGGAACAAAGGAATAATCACCATTCTCGGCGATGGTCAGCGTTCCCTTACCAGCGATAGTTGCGCTAGCCCCGGCAGCGTAGACCGTGGAGTTAATGGTGAAGCTGCTGACCGTAAGTGCGTAGTCAACATCACTGTCATTGGCCAGCACATTGCCCGTGGCCGTGGTGTCTCTGACAACGGTATCTGTGTCAGCAACCAGGACGGATGGGTCATCAACCGGTGTGAGCAGGATAGAAAGCGTGCTGGTTTCACCACTATTGGCCGTGTACGTCACTTCCGGAACAGCGCCGTTCCAATTGGCAACAGGGGTGAAGGTGTAAGCGCCGTTGGCGGCGATGGTGAGAGTGCCTACACCGGTGATGGTGGCGGTGGCGCCGGCCGTGTAGGCCATGGCATCACCGGATATCTGGAACGTGGTTACCGTGAGCGTATTGTCAACGTCACTGTCATTAGTCAGCACGTTGCCCGTGGCGGCGGTGTCTTCGGATACGGTTTTGCTATCGGCGACCATGACAGAGGCGTCGTTCACCGGAGTCACCGTGATATCAAGCGTACTGGTGGAACCGGTGCTGACCGTGTAGGTGACCTGCGGAACAGTGCCGTTCCAGTTGGCTACAGGGGTGAAGCTGTAGTCGCCATTAGCGGCTATGGTAACGGATCCCTTGCCGGTGATGGTGGCACTCTGTCCAAACGTATAAACAGTAGCATCACCGGATACTTTGAACGTGGCTACCGTGAGCGTGTTGTCAACGTCGCTGTCATTGGTCAGTACATTGCCCGTGGCGGCGGTGTCTTCAGCTACCGTTTTTGTATCGGCGACCAAAACGGAGGGGTCATCAACCGGCGTGAGCAGGATAGAAAGCGTGCTGGTTTCACCATTGCTGGCCGTGTACGTCACTTCCGGAACAGCGCCGTTCCAATTGGCAACCGGGGTAAAGGTGTAATCACCATTAGCGGATATCGTGAGCGTCCCTACGCCGGCGATGGTGGCTGTCTGACCGGCGGTATACACCGTGGCGTTATCAAGAATCTGGAAGCTCGTAACACTGGAAGCATTGTTGTCGTTGGCAAGAACATTGCCACCGCCAATTGCATCCTCAAGAGAAATCTTGCTGTCGGCGGCCAGGCCCGGAGAATGATCCGCCGGTGTGACGGAAATATTCAGTGTGCTGGTGGAACCGGTATTAACCGTGTAGGTGGCCTGCGGAACTGTGCCGCTCCAGCCTGCAACCGGGGTGAAGGTGTAGTCGCCGTTGGCGGCGATGGTCAGAGTGCCTTTGCCGGTGATGGTGGCGGTGGTGCCGGCGACGTAGGCCGTGACGTCACCGGATACTTTGAACGTGGCTACCGTGAGCGTGTTGTCAACATCGCTGTCATTGGTCAGTACATTGCCCGTGGCCGTGATGTTTTCAACTACAGCTTTTGTATCGGCAACCAGGACGGAGGCATCGTCAACCGGGGTGAGCAGGATAGCAAGTGTGCTGGTTTCACCGGTGGTAACAGTATATGTCACCTCTGGCACGCTGCCGTTCCAATTGGCAACCGGGGTGAAGGTGTAGGCGCCGTTGGCGGCATTGGTCAGGGTTCCTATGCCGGTGATGGAGGCGGTCTGACCGGCGGTATACACAGTGGCGTCGTCAAGGATCCGGAAGCTCGCAACATTCAGCGTGCTGTCAACGTCGTTATCGTTGGTAAGCACGTTGCCGGTAGCGGTGGTGTCTTCGGTTACGACCTTGTTATCGGCGACCAGCACGGCAGCGTCATTCACCGCTGTCACCGTGATGTCAAGCGTGCTGGTGGAACCGGTGCTGACTGTGTAGGTGACCTGTGGAACAGTACCGTTCCAGTTGGCAGCAGGGGTGAAGGTGTAGTCGCCGTTGGCGGCTATGGTCAGGGTGCCCTTGCCGGCAATGGTGGCGGTGGTGCCGACAGCGTGGACCGTGGAGTTGACGGTGAAGCTGCTGACCGTGAGGGTGTTGTCAACGTCGCTGTCATTGGTCAGTACGTTGCCCGTGGCAGCGGTGTCTTCAGTTACGGTTTTTGTGTCGGCGGTCAGGATTGAGGCGTCGTTCGTACCGAGGATGTTGACCGTTACCGTGCTGGTGGTGCCGTCAGCGGAGGCCACCGTGAACGTGTCGGTGTAGGTGGTGCCGTCGACGAACTCGTTGTGGGCGGAACTGGCGGTGTAAGTCCAGAC
>CAIOXL010000131.1 GCA_903862245.1 uncultured Geobacteraceae bacterium
CACTGACAGGAGGAAAGGCTGGCGAGTAGAGAACGATCGATTCCTCGGCTGGCTTTTGTGTCCAGATCTTCAAGGACTGCATTCTGGCGCATTTCGCTCTTTTAAGCCGAGTTGCGAGTTGACGTTGTTCTCGCTCCATGAACTCCATGTCTACGATACCCGCCAGCATTTAACCCGGCGCTGAAGGGTTCGCAGTTGTCCGTCCGAGAAGCGCCCAGGAAAACGCCTCTGTAAATCGTCGAATAGAGTTTTTGCTTCAAAACCGGGATTCGCAGCAAGGTTGCCACGGAGTTCATCCCAAAAACCGTCAAAATGGTCAGAACGTGTTTGCCAAGTTCTCTCTTTTTTGAGTTCACTTGGGAGCCAGCCAGCTTTTGAATACTTTCGTGCCGTTTTTTCATCCATTCCATATTTGGCTGCGGCAACAGCCTGTGTCGATTCTGTTTGCATAAGCTTCAATAGCCTCCTTACCTGCTGATCAGTTACCATCCGGCCATCCTTATTCCAAAGAGATGGCGGACAGCTTACAACGCCCGTTACTTTCGGGAATTATAATTGTCGTCAGTCGGGAGTTCTAATTGTCGCTCATCACCTTCGCGTATGTATTCGTTCTTATTACCAACCATTAGGTTGAAAATGTAATGTTTAATTTGAACAATTTTAAATTGGCGTATATACTGAGCGCGTTACAATGAAATCAGGAGGATATAGAACTGCGCTATGTCCTCTTCGATGGGCGGCAGAACATCTGCAGCGGCGGTTGAGATGGGCTTATGAAAGAAGAAAAGATGAATACGATCACGATGAAGTCGTATGTGGTGGCAGTCCTGGGGCTCGTCCTCGCGTGCACAATCCTGCTGATTGGCTGTGGGACCACCGAAACCTCAGTGCAGCCGGGTCAGAGTCTCGGCATAGCATCCGTACCGAACCTGCGGGACTTGGGCGGCTACGATGCCGGCGGCGGGGCGACGGTAGCCAGCAGACTCGTCTACCGGTCCAACCAGCTCTGCCAGATTTCCGCAAAGGACATGGAAAAAATCGCCGGCCTTGGACTTAAGGTCGACTTCGACCTGCGTACCGCCGACGAGCGCAACCCCAACCCTGACGAACTGCCGCCCGGCGTGAAGAACGTATGGCTGGACGTACTGGCCGACTCGCAACAGGCGGGTCCCGCCAGACTGCTGGAGTTGCTGGCGGATCCGATAAAGGCCAACGCCGAACTGGGCAACGGCAAAGCGGAGGAGAACTTCAAGGCGTCGTACCGGCAGTTCATTGTCTTGTCGAGCGCCAAAAAGTCGTTCGGGACGCTCTTTACCGAGATGGGAAAACGGGAGCAGTTACCCGCGATCTTCCACTGCACCACTGGTAAGGACCGGACCGGATGGACCGCGGCCGCCTTTCTGACCCTCCTCGGCGTATCTAGGGATGAGGTCATGAAGGACTACCTGCGGAGCAATGACTACATCATCCCCTTGTATCAGAAAGTCATCGACGCTTTCGTCGCAGGCAATGGCGACAAATCGATCCCCCTGGCCATCCTGGGTGTGAAGAAGGAGTACCTCGAAGCTGCCTTCGACGAGATGAAGAAACAGCATGATACGATCGAGAAGTACTTCACCGATGGGCTGGGCATAGACGCTTCACAACAGAAGGCCCTGAAGGATATCTACCTTGTGCATTGATAGTCGGCTGTCACGCGGTCCCACTGCCTGGTGGGCCCCTTAGGCCACATAGCCGCCTACACTTTTGGCTGAACGGCCAGCTGATGCATGGCAGGCTAAACCTAAAGGCAGGGGGCTTGAGAAGAATGGCATACGAAATGATGAGGCAACAGGTCATTTCCACCTAAATAATAAAGATGGGGGTTTTATGAGAAAAACAAGAGTTCTCCTCGCCATTGTAGCAATGTTTGCAATTACAATCATGGGTTGCAGTTCCAGCAGCAGTAGTGATTCAGTTTCGCTTACTATACTTCAAACCTCTGATATACATGACCATGCTGAGGGGTATGGCTCAGCCGCATCATATTCTCCTCTTGTTACTGGTAATGATACCGTTCTTGGTGGTTATGCGCGTCTTGCAGCATATATTTCCGGAGTTAGGAATGAGAAAGGGGCCAACAGCGTACTTCTTTGCGATAGTGGCGATTTTACGATGGGTACAGTTTATAGCATGACACTTCCCTCGTCTCCGATCTCAACCATGTTTTTTTCTATGATTAAGTATGATGCAATTACAATCGGGAACCATGAAACAGATTTGGGCCCGGATGCATTAGCCGGGTTTATAACTCTAGCGAAAAACAATGCTGAAGCACCGTTTGTTTCTCCGATACTTGCCAGCAATATGGATGCAAGTGCTTCGCCTGCAATAAATACACTTGTTGGAAATGGTACGATTGTTAAAAACAGGATTATTGAGAAAGCAGGCATCAAAATCGGTCTTCTTGGTCAGGTGGGTCCAAATGCAGATTTTGATTCTGCTAATGCTTCACCTCTAAAATTTAATCACGATTTTTCGGTGCTGCAATCTCAGGTAAACGCGTTAAGAGCCAGAGGAGCACAACTTGTTGTGCTCCTCTCCCACGAAGGTTTTACCGTCAATATGGCAACAGGTTTTGCGGAAGGCAATGATGCTGAAATTGCCAAGGCTGTTACCGGGATTGATGTAATTCTTTCCGGTCATCTCCACTTGAATCTAACGGCAGTAAAAGCTGCTGCTGATCGTGATACTATCCTTGTCTCTCCAGGCGAGTATGGGGAGCATATTGCAAGGCTTGATCTCAAAGTAAACAAATATTCCGGTAAAATTACAGCTTATACAAGCACAAATGTATCTATTGACGACACCATCAAGGGTGATCCGTCTATTGAACAGGTACTTGCAACTCAGGTTAACCCAGCCCTTAATACCGCCCTTGCTCCTGCATTTATTGGACTTGGATTGACTGGCGTGAATTCAATTCTTGATACTGTAGCAATAAATAATGCTCCGATAACTACAGCGTCAATTACGCCGGGCTTTCGATTTGGAGAGTCGGTTCTTGGTAACCTTGCTGCAGATTCCTTTCGGAATGCTATCAATGGCATATGGGCATCTGCATACGCTGCTCATGGCGAAACAGCTGCAAATGTTGCTATGGCTGCAGCAACAGGTGATTTTAATCGAGTTCAGATTGCTTTTGTTCCGGGTGGGGTAATTCGCGATCCACTAGCAGTATCTCCTCCTCCAAATATCTCATTTTCTGATCTTTACAATGTATTACCTCTTGGAGCAGACCCCTTGGATCCAACTTCGCTTGGTTATCCGCTTCTCACTACTTACATTAAAGCTGCTGATATTTACACTGTTGCTGGTATATCGTTGCAAATGGGGATGGCTGCAGCGAATAGCGATTATGTGATAAATTTTGCCGGTATTTACGTTCAAATACTTCCGACAACTTCTTTGACAGGTTTGGGTTATGATGTTTATCTTTGTCCGACTGATACTAATGCATCGAGTCCAAACTTTGGCATGAATAATAATATTCCTGCTGGTACAGGTACATTCATAAATCCTGGAGATGTAGGAACTCTTTACAAGATATCTATTGATCTTTACACACTCATGATGATGTATAAGGTTCACGATCTTTATCCGACTTATGTAGTCAATACTTATGACTCTTTGGGTGCGCTGCTGCCGAATTATAGCGCTGCTGGTAATCGGGTTAAGACTGGGGCGACTACAACTATGCGAGGGTGGCAGGCGATAGTTGGATGGTCATGGGCTGCATCTGGAGGGGCAACTTCGAATCTTTCAGCTGCTGGATATACCTCTAATTTACCTTACAGACGCGTTAAGTGATCCGGGGGTGTCAGATGTGTAGACAAGCTCCGTCCTGAGTGCTGTACTAACGTTCGAACCCGCAAGGGCCATCGGACCGGCAAGCGTCAGACCTACGCATTTGGCAAAACCAGATAAACCAACGGCTAGACCAACAAGTAGAAGTTCCAATCGGGTATAGAACCTTCAGGCTGCCTCACTAACCCCGGCCACCTCATTAAACCATGAAAATGTCGCGTTACGAACAGCTGCCTCACGGGTGCTGATCCGATTGGGCAGAGCAGATATAATGCAACAACCGTGTTGAAAAGCATTTCCCCACCCCAGGTGGATGTCCGGTAGGATTTATTGGAGGTTTTATGAATATGCAGTATGGGAATTTCAGGCTTTTCAGTCTGGGTTTTGCTCTGATGCTCTGCTTGCAGCTGACTGCATGCGGGAATGACTCCAATAACAGCACCACCAATGTACCGCTTGTGGTGTTCTCGGATCTACATTTTAACCCCCTTTATGACCCCTCGCTTTTTCAGCAGCTTGTCACCAAGGATTTCAGCGAGTGGGCGACTGTTTTTCAGTCATCGAACATAACAAAACCATCGGCGTGGGGTCAGGATACCAGCAGCCCGCTGCTTAAGGATACCAACTACCCTTTGCTTGTGCTTGCGCTCTCAAGCATAAAGCAGAACCTGGGAGCGAGTCCGCTGGTCATTTTCACCGGTGACCTTCTGGGGCATGGGATTCCGCAACAGTTTTATCCACGTTATTATGCGAACCTGGGAATATCGCCTGCTCCAACCACCCCGGATGTTACAGCCTTTGCAGCGATGAAGGCCTTTACCAACAAAACGCTTGCCTTTGTCATGGGGCAGGTGCGGGCATCGGTCGGAAACAGACCCGTCATGTTTGCGGTTGGCAATAGTGATTCATACTCAGGCTATGGACCGAATCAGGATAGCAGTTTGAAGCCGGACAACAGTTTTCTTGCAGATAACGCGGAACTTTTTTACACGGCATTTTTAAATGGGACTGCAGATCATCAGGAATTTCTGAGCACCTTCACCAGTGGCGGATATTATTCAGCGGAGCCGCCTGGAACAAATGTGATGGTAATCGGGCTCAACACCATCTTGTGTACCACCCTCTTCTATCCTGTCCAGGGTACTAATGATAGTGCGGTGGCCACTGAACTTGACTGGCTTGATGCAAGGCTCGCTTCAGCTAAGGTTGCCGGGAAAAAAGTAGTGCTCCTGATGCATGCGCCTCCCGGCGTGGATGTAGGCACTACGGTTGGCAAAAGCAGCGCCATTCCCATAAACCCGACAACTGCCACGATGATGTGGTGGCCAGCTTATCAGTCGAGGTTCCTCAAAATACTTTCGAATTATCCGGGTACGGTATCTCTGACGCTTGCCGGACACACACATATGGATGACTACCGCATCCTGACAGCTTCCGATACACTTGAGATAACACCGGCCATCGCCTCATACTCCGGCAATAACCCTGCCTTTAAGGTCTTTACTGTTTCTGGCGATACCTTTAAACCCATCAATTACCGTTCCATGAACTATGATCTCGCCACTAGTCCGGCACAGTTCAACGCCTATTATACTTTTTCAGTGGCGTATTCCCTGCAAGGTCTTCTTGATGCATCATTGACGCAGCTTACACCGGCACTAGTCTCTAATGCTTCAAAACAGGCTCTTTATAGAGAGTACTTTTATTCGGGACACAATTCTCCGGTTTCCATTACCGATACGCAAATAAATCCTATTACCAATGCTAACTGGCCATTTTACTGGTGCGGACTTGGGAACATGGAGCAGCAGCAGTTTATCGATTGCGTAAATTTTTATTGATGTTTGCACCCGCCGTATACCCTCAAAAGGGAGTGGGATCTCTATGAAATCTGTTGCCGTTATCTGGGCGATGTTCCTGATGGTTGCCCTGACGCTGCTGGCAGGATGTGGAGGCGATTTCACTTCCCCTCCTATAATTGCCGGGGCGCTGAACCCAAGCAACATCAACCTGATCTTCGTGGTAAGCCCGGATCTGGCCTATGACACGCCCGGTGATGTCCAGCCGGACACGGCAAACCTCACCAGCCAGGGGCTCAATCGCTCGCTCCAAATGGCCAGCTATTTGAAGCATCAGGTGCTGGGTGAAAGGAATGCAACCCGCATCTACACGCTGCAGCCGATGTCCCATTTGCAAACCGCAAACAACTATCCTGACATGACGGCAATCACCTACATCCAGCAGTTTGCCATGCTTAACCAGATCAATCTGACAGGGGCGGGCGGGTATAATTCGCCCCTCTATACCGCCAACAGCTTTCCGCTGAATGCGTCCTATGCAGACCCGGCCCTGGGGGAACAGGCGTTGCCGTATCAGGGGTTGGAATTCAGTGCTACAAGCCACAACAACGAACTCTTGCTGGGCACTCTGCTCTATTTCAATAACCCCGGATTTTATGTTTTTTCTGCACCGTGGGAAACCGTCAACAGCCTGATGGCAACGCTTAAGAAACAGTACACGGATTTGACGCTGCCCACGGCCTATACCGGGTCCAATCAGGTCTTTGCAATCTCCATCACGCCGAAGACCGCGACCACAGCGGCAAGCGCCAGCCTGGTTACCTTTAACAGCAATCTGACTCCGCCTGCCAGCTACCCGGTGCTACCGGCGCCAGTGGCCAGCGCTGCATGTCCGGGGCCAAACACAACCCCTGCATTATTCAACATCACAGCAACAGCCGGGGCTACGACAACTGGGATCAACACCAACCAAACCATGTACCTGATCCGGCATGCAGAGGCGCATCCCTGGAGCGGTTGGGATGACGGCAACTTTGTGGCAGCAGGGCAATGGCGCGCGCTGGCCCTGCCCAATGCACTGAAAGGCAAGCTCAACCCGGCCCCGTCAGTGGTCTACTCCATTGACCCGGCACAGCTATATCCGGGTTCTTTAACCATAGCGGGGAATTCTAACTTTTCCTATGTCAGGCCTTCATTGACCGTCGCGCCGTACGCGATAGCCAATAACCTGCCCTATTATCTGGTTTCTGAGTTTTGGCTGTTTGGTGCGACTTCTCCTGCTGATATGGTTCAATATTTCTTCTTTAACCCGGCATTCTCCGGAAAAACCATCTTGCTGGCCTGGGAGCATGGTCACTTTCCGCCAATAATAACGGCACTATTAGCGAAGTACCCTAACGGTAGCGCTCAATCAGTGCCCAGCTGGCCGGGTACCGATTACGACACCATCTGGAGAGTGCAGCTCGACGGCAGCGGCAATCTGACCGTGGATAATGCCCTGTGCGAAGGGATCGATTCAGCAAGTTTGCCGGTTACGGCACCACAATTATGAAAACAGACAGCTACGAAAGGAGAAGGTTATGTCGAACGAAGACCCAATCAAGTTTTGTGAGGTAACACGGCGGGATTTTGTGAAATACTCAGCAGGTACAGTTGCCTGTATGTATTTGACGACGTTGAACATTGGCTGCAGCGGCAACACGAGTTCACAAGTTGTCCAATGGCCCATCTCAAAAACTGTCTATACAACAGCAGAACATCAGGTCCTTCCGGTTCCGGTATCTGCAAGCGCACCACAGATCAGTCCCAAAGACCTGGCGCTGTATACCCAGAATAATTATAGCTCATGGACTGTCGGACAGGCTTTGCCCTGCACGGTATGGGAAACCATCGCTCCTAAAGCATCAAATGCTGCGCTGCTCCTGTCGTTTTTTACCATCACCGACATTCATATTGCCGATAAGGAATCCCCGGCTCAACCGCTCTATTACGAGTGGAGCAAGCCGTTCGGGCCAACCTGTAATTCGTCGGCCTATTCGCCGGTTGTACTCGCCACGACCCATGTGCTTGATGCAGCTGTTCAGACCATCAATGCCGTGCACAAAACAGCACCTTTTGACTTCGGGATTTCTCTTGGTGATACCTGCAACAACACCCAGTATAACGAGCTGAGATGGTACATTGACGTGCTCGACGGCAAGGTTATCACCCCCAGTTCCGGTGCTCATGTTGGAACTGATACCATTGATTATCAGAGGCCGTACCAGGCCGCCGGGCTGGACAAGTCAATCCCCTGGTATCAGGTTCTGGGCAACCACGATCAGTTCTGGATGGGTTCCTGCTATGAATCCCCACTGTTCCAGGCGGCACATATCTCCAGTGCCATACTGACCACGAACAACTCTTCTTCGCCATGTCAGAGTATGGGTACAGGCGATTTCTATTCGGGGGTGATTGACGGCTCAGATCCCTTGGGGCCGGTTATTATGTCAGGGCCGAAAACTGACTATACAGTACCACCGACCGTTGTAGCCGACCCGAACCGGCGTTCCCTTTCAACCAGTACATCCTCAAGCAAGAACTGGATCAAAGAGTTTTTCACCACCACCACAACCCCGGTTGGTCATGGCTTTAATCTGGTGGACCAGACTATGGCCAGCGACTTTGCCTGCTACAGTTTTATGCCCAAGGCAGACATACCGATCAAGGTCATTGTGCTGGATGATACCTGCAAGGGAACTGGTCAGCCAAACTATGCCGGGGGCGCTCTTGACCAGATCAGGCTTGACTGGCTCAAAAGCCAGCTGCAGGCCGGGCAGGACAATAACCAGCTGATGATCATCGCCGCCCACATTCCGTTTAACGTGTACACAAATCTGGTGACAGATCCAACTCTGGTGAACTCAAATCCTCAAAGGATGCACCTGTTTCTCCCCGAACCCTTTTCCGTTGTTAATGATTATCCAGCATCAAGTGGCACTTCTCAATCATTGCTTGACATACTCCAAGGCTATCCGAACCTGATCGTGTGGATATCCGGCCATCGCCATATGAATACCGTGACGCCACAAATCTATTTCGCTGATCAAACCCGCAGCTTCTGGGAGGTGGAGACCTCCTCACTGAGGGATTTCCCGCAGCAATTCCGTACCTTCAAAATTTACCGCAACGCCAACAACACGGTTTCAATCACCATTACTAATGTTGATCCTGCCGTTTCAGCGGCATCCCCGGCAACAACATCACGGGGTAACGCCATTGCTACCGCACGGATAACTGCGAGCGTTCCGATTGATGATGCTACCTCCCACTCCATAAATGCTGAACTGGTGGTGCAATTGACCCCTGTCATGCAGACGGTTATTGCCAATGCAGGAACACCACTATAGTGGCAGTAATCAAACCTAAGGAGAGTATCATGAACAACGAAGATTCAACAGAGGGCGATGAGGGGAAAGTTAACGGCAACGTGTCACGACGGGAATTCATTAAGTGCACTGTCGAGCTGCCTGCATTTCTCTGGGCTCGCTGACCTATGGCTGTGGCAGCAGCAGTGGGACTATGGTTTTCAGCTATCCGGCCCGCTCCTGGACCGTATCGATGTCGCTCGAGTTGCAAGGATTCTGTACCACAAAAAAACAACTTAACACAAGCAGAATAAAAACTTTTTGCTAATAATATCAGATGGTTATAAGTTTATGAGCTTTTTCCATCATATCAATTAAAGATGATTTTGTTTGGAGGGTCCCTCACCAGAGGTGGAAGATTACCTGAAAGTATTTACCCGAAAGGTCGGGGACTCGGAAATTTTCCGAATCCTCAGCTACTCCGCGTAAAGCTTTTGACTCCGGCTTAGCCGGATTGGGGATAGAGGAAATGTTGCAGACTGAAAACGTAACCGGACACCGTCGAGTTGCTAAGAATTTATGCACCAGTTTCCGAACGCTTCTTGGCAATCCGCTGATTAAGCGCTTGCCGGCTGATGCCGAGCAGAGCGGCCGCCGCGCCCTGGTTGCCCTTGGCAGCCTTGACGGCCTCCAAAACCAGAAATTCCTCGGCCTCCTTCAGTTTCGGAAAACCGTTCGAGATGTTAAGGCATCGGTAAACTTCTCCTGTCGTCACTGCAGCCTTATGCTCCGGCCCGTCACCTCCAATCGCATCCCTGAATGTGGACATTGACAAGATACCCTTCCGGTGACGCGCCACGGCGTCGAAAATCATGGCCCTCAACTCACGCACGTTTCCGGGAAAATGGTAACATTGGAGGTAGGTGTTCAGTTCCGGCGGGTAGGTGGCCGGATTCTTGTTGAAATGCTCTGCCGCAGCCAGAAGAAAGGTGTCGAGAAGAAGTGGAATATCCTCTTTCCGTTCACGGAGCGGAGGAATATGGACCCGGTGGGTGCTCAGGCGATAGTAGAGGTCATTTCTGAACGTTCCCGACGCAATCAACGCTTGGAGGTCGCAGTTTGTGGCCAGGACAATGCGGGCATTGCTTCGCTTGGCAATATCCGAGCCGAGCGTGTAATACTGGACTTTAGACTTCTGTAGTGATCTTTGAAAAAAGTTGCTTTGCCCGAAAAAACAGCTTGACAGCGGGGTCAAGGTCGTGGGTCGCGCGCTACTCACG
>CAIOXL010000132.1 GCA_903862245.1 uncultured Geobacteraceae bacterium
AGAACCGGTCTTACTCCCCACGTTTGGTTACCCTCCCGTGACAGACCGCGACTACATATTGAACGAGCAATTTATATGTCTGACACTTTTCAGTCAGATAGATCAACCAGGCTTGGCCTGGCGTACCAAAATACACAAAAAAAACCCTTAGAATCAAAAAACATCCAATGTGACATCAAGTGACTGGTTATTGTGAATAATCTGCAGATCCTGATTCAGTATGTACTTCTTTATTTGCAGCTTCGGAGCACCAAAATTTATCAGCAGACCATGTTCAATACGGGATGATCTGAGATACCCAAGGATCTGAGCGACATGTTCATCTGCAAGAGCCTTACTCGCCTTCAATTCGACTATCAACCTGTTTTCAATAAATAAATCAGCAAAGTAATCTCCAAGTGGAGTTCCGTCCTGATCAAAAACGCGTAGCGGGTACTGCTGTTTCACATCGAGCCCTCGCTTAATCAAACGGTGTACAAGGGAGTTTTCGTAGATTTTTTCCAAGTGACCATGCCGCAGAAAACAATGTATATCAAAACTGGTTTCACGGACTATATCGCAAAGACTATTTATTTCCATAACTGAGGCCTTTTCGCCGCAATACTGACAAAACAAGGGGGCAGCTGTATTAAATAAGTTACATCGTCTTGAGTTGAGTCTATTTGACTCCACATCTCATAATTGTTATTACCCGTTCCAAGGCAGGCAACACTTCAGTATCTACTATTTACTTTTTGTGACTTTTGTGACTTTTCGTGGCCAAAGAACTTTACTCCCCGCGCAAACTTCTGACCGGATCGAGTTTAAACACCGATATCATAGGTCCGATACTCCCCAGCAGGGCAAGAAAAAGACTTACCCCCAGGGAAATACCGGCGAACCAGGGGATAACGTCAGCAGGGGCAGAGAATACCGTTCTGGTAATAAACTGGGCAATAACGCTGCCGAACAGATATCCGGCAAGGCCGCCCAGTATCCCCAGCATCGCTGCTTCTCCGCAAAAGATCAGCATGACCTCCCAGCGGGTTCCTCCCATCGCCTTCATCAGCCCGATTTCCTTGCCTCTCTCCAGTACTGTCGTACTCATGGTGCCGGCGACACTGCTTCCTGCGGAAACCAACACCACAGCCGTCACCATGAGCATCAACAGTTTGACTTTAGCTAGCAGCCCCTCCGAGGTCCGGGCAGTCTGGCGCACTTCGTTGACCTTCGCCGTTGGTAATAGTTGTTGAAGGGCAGCAGCGCTCTTTTTGAGGCTGTCGCCCCCCGCTGTCACCATAAGTCTGACAAGCGTGACCTGACCTCCCAGTCCGAGAGCCTGTTGAAGTTCCGGAAGCGCCATAAACAGGAGACCATCCTCTTCGCCGCCTGATGTAACAATACCGGAAATACGCAACTGTTTTGTGTCGCCGATGCCGGCCAGCGCAACCATATCACCGGTTTTTAGCTTAAGTCGGGATGCCAGGTCGCTACCGATAACCGTCTCGCCGGCCAAAGGCCAGTTACCCTTCAGCTGCCACCACGGAAACAACCGGCGTATATCACTGAAGTTAACCCCCTCCACCATGATGTCAGCGTCTTTCATGTGCAGTGCGCCACGCAGATGGAAAGAGACCTCTGCTTTCAGCCCACTTTTAGCAAGGACTTCTTCCACCAGGTTTTGTTGCAGATACGCCGGTTCGCTGACCGCTCCGAAATTAAGCCCGCCACTACCGATATCAAGCCGTGCCGACTCAGGAACCACAATAAGGTTTGCCCCGTATTTGCGCACCTCCTCAGCAACCCGCTTCCCCATGGAGGACGAAACGATGCCAAGAGCCGTGGCAAGACTCGAAGCCATGGCAAGCACCACAAGGAGAAGCAAGGTACGCCCCCTCCGGTGACCAAGTGCACGTAGCACAAGATGTATGAGCCAGCGGCGTCTGTTCATGTTACCCCTTCAAAACCCTCACCGGTTCAATAAGCAGCGCCCTGCGCAGCGGTGCCACACTGCCAACAA
Source organism: uncultured Geobacteraceae bacterium (assembly GCA_903862245.1). Classification (GTDB taxonomy): domain Bacteria; phylum Desulfobacterota; class Desulfuromonadia; order Geobacterales; family Pseudopelobacteraceae; genus JACRCG01. Next base: position 2,000 of record CAIOXL010000132.1, read on the forward strand.
TGGCGACGACAAAGGCCGACAGGATAGCAGTAGGAAAGAGCCAGAAAGGTGAAGCAATGGTAGAGTTGAAAACCGTACGGCTGATGACACCGGCAAGCTGGTCGCCAAACAGGTAGCCGACTACGCCCCCAGCAACTGAAATGATCAGGGTTTCCCCGATAAAGATGGCACTTATCTGAAAACGATCGGCACCGACCGCCTTCATCAGTGCTATTTCAGGACTTCTCTCTGCCATGGAAGCCATCAGGCTGGTTGATACCGCAGTAGCCGAAGCACCAAGAGCCAGGATCGTAAGGAAAAGCATGACACTGTTGAGCTTCTTCAGTAGCGCTCCTTCAGCACTGGCAATCTGCCAGATCGGTTTGGCGCGACTTCCCGCCATCACCTCTTCAACGTTCTTGGCCACCGAGGTTACGTAAGCAGTGCAGTACCATTTCTCGTATTCGTCCTTCGTCATACTGGCGGGATCTTTTTTGCCAAAGTCGTCCATTGGCACCGTAAGTGCGCTGACCAGAACCCGGGAAACCCTGCCCTGCTGTTGCAGAAGCGACTGGACAGTAACCAGCGGGGCAAAAAGCTGTTCCTCCTCATACCCGCCGGTAGTGACGACACCAACAATCGTAAACTGCTGACTCCGCCCCCGCACAGTTGCTGTCACAGTGCCACCTGGAGCAATGTCCAGACGTTTCGCCAAGGATGCGCCGACAATCGCCTCATCAGGACCGGCGGGCCAACTCCCTTTCACATCCCACCACGGTGCAATTCCTTTTATCCCCTGAACAGAAACATCCTCTCCCGGCACCTCCAGTTGTTTGGAGAACCAGGTGCCGGAAACAATCCCCCGTTCTTTCTTTGCACCTACAGAATACTCTGCGATTCCGAATACATAGGGGGTAAACCCGGTGATATTGTACTTCCAGAAAACCGTCTTTATTTTCGGCAGGTCCTCCTCACGCAGAAAACCGCCCCCCTCCACGGCAGCCGGTTCCAGCAGAATATTTGCACCATAGCTGCGCAGTTCCAGCGCCATCTTATGAGAGACTTCACCGGCAATGCCCAGGAATGCCGTTGCTACGGCAGCGCCCATGGCAATGGAGAGAAAAACCAGAAAAACCGCTTTGGGTCGTTTAAGGAAGGAATTTTTTAGAATGCGGAAGAGCATCGGGCAATCCTAGGAATTTGAACTGCACAGACGCAAAGCACTAAACTGTGCGGTAATAACGATTTTACGGTTCAAAACAAAATTTATTGCTTTAACCATCAAGCTCATCAAGCATTTCTGCCGGGAGCGAAGCTCGGAGAAGATCTACTTTCACCTGCATCCGCCTCCATGCATAAATCCCCCAGACAACCGCCGTGAACATCATGACATGCTTTACTGCCAGCGCCGGCACCTGCAGCTTGTCGGCAGCACTGGACCACTCAAAGCTGGTGTAAAAGATCGTACGCGGTACACCGCCCAGGATTACCCACCAGAGGGCAAACCTGAAAAGCTTCTTCATACGGCTGTTCGTTTTCAGAAAAAAGATGGTTGCCTGCGTGGTGTTCATAGTTGCTTGGATACGGAGGATGGCATGCAAGGCAAATCCGCTCCCGACCAGCAGGCCGGTGGCCATGTCGTGGAAATAATTGTTCATCATTACCACGACACCCAGACCTGGAGATTCGCGCAGCAGATGAGACAGAAATATAGTTAAATCATTCACAGGTAATTAGTCCTTTTATAATCTTAATAGAAGTATAGAAACCGGCCTGAATTCCCCCCTCACCACTCCACCGATTATTTGTTATCGTTCTTCACTGTCGAAGCCTTAAAGTGAGTATAGTAATGGGTAAACTGGTCAACAGCACGCTGGTCCCACTGAAAGCGTGCCTCTATGACCATTTTTCCGGTCTTGTCAATAAAGCCGCATTTATCACCTACCTTGACCGGTGCAACACCTTCCACAAAAATTGATCCTGCATCAAACTGGGGCTTGATAACCATCTTGCCCTGTTTGTCCATATAACCCGCTTTACCCTTAACCATCATCGGCGCCAGTCCTTCGGTAAAGATGGTAGGTGCGGGGAACTCCTGATCAATTATGGCTTTCCCGGTACGGTCAATAAGTTGCCAGGCATTTTTCCCCTTCAACTTTACCGCTGCAACACCATCGTTAAAGTTTGTCGCTTCACTGTACTGAGCAGGTATAACCGCATTCCCGGTATGGTCAATAAAACCTACCATCCCGAATTTGCCGTTTATTTTAACCATTGCCAGCCCGTCCCGAAACATTGCTGCTTCATAGAACTGCTCGGGAATCATCAATTTTCCAGTTTTATCTATATAGCCATGTTTGGTACCATTTTTAATCGCCGCCAACCCTTCAGAAAAGTTGGACGCATCATCGAACTGCGGCTTGATGACAAATTTACCTTTCTCATCAATGAACCCAGCCTTGGCACCGCTCCCCTCAGGTACAACGACAGCTGCCAATCCTTCAGTAAAGCCGAAGGTAGAAATGAATTTGTAATCAATTACCTGCTTGCCGCTCTGGTCGATATATCCCCACAGATCACCCTTGCGCACCGACGCCCTGCCGTTCAAAAAGATTGATGCCTTCTCGAAGGCCGGCGGTATCGCCATGTTGCCTTTGACATCAACATAACCATCCTTGCCATCTACACGGACCGTCGCAAGCCCCTCGGAAAAGATAGATGCCGAAACATAATTGGGAAGAATGACCAGTGCGCCCCCCCGGTCACAATAACCGTATTTCCCGTTGAAATTAACCAGCAAGCGAAACGAATTATCCAGTTCAACTTTTTTTTCCTGGCGATTGCACGCGGTGCAAAGTGCTAAAACTGCCAGTCCGAATATCAGTAAACGTCTCAATGTAGACCTCCGTGTTATTTTATGAAAACCAATGAGGGATTAAAATCGTCTCTCATAAAGCCTTCACTCATTTCTTATCCGACGTCCCAGTTATTCCCTCAAACAGCGCAACAAATTCATCTTCTGCCAGACTCTTGTAATACTCGGAACGCCCGGCCACAATCAGACAGCGCTGACCATTCTCATCCCGCACTGCGCCGAGTATTTCCCGACGGTAGAAAAGCAGCCGCCATATGACGCCGATAGTAGCGATTAAAAAACCGGCATACAGAATTGAAAGACCTCGCTGCCTGACAACATAAAAACGCACCCAGAACGGCATGTCTCGCATTTCAAGCCGGTAGCCGGCAAATTCCATTGAGCCGTTCTTCGGCACTGCCGCCTCGGCAAATTTGCGTCCGTCCTTTTCAACAGTAATAACAAACACAGGATTGGCAAATTCCATGGTTTTTGATGTATGAGCTCCGTCTTTAAACTCGTAGTTAGAGAAGAAATCGGCGGTGAATATGAAGTCGCCGAGCCGAAATGTATCCTGTCTTCCCTTTACAACATCCAGCTTGAAATATGCACCCTGTAGCTCTTTGCCGGATGAATCCGTTAGAACAAAAAGCGGAGCAACGCCCAGGTGTTTGAACACAAATGACGAATGGTCGGAATCGTAGGGCGTATTGATACCAACTTCATGAATCTTCCCCTCGGCATCAGCAATTTTGACATTTATACCGGTGACCGTATTCCGCACAACCTGCGGCTCTATACTCTGAATGCTGAATGATACCTTCGGTATGGAACCGATCGCCGGCATTTTCGGAATAGGCATTGTGTTGTAGCGATATAGTTCACCCTGAAAGAGTTCTCCCTGGGCCAGGTCGATGAAACCGATGAACTCGGTATACACACTTACCACACCACCAAGAAGCACCAGAAAGAAACTGAGATGAAATATCATGAATGCTATTGGCGCCAGCCGGTTCTTTACCCCGTAGAAACCTGCTGTATTGCCAAGCACTGTGTAACGCCTGTTACGAAGCGCCCCGATAATTTTCTCTTCATCAAGACCAGCCGGAAGTGGAAATGAACTGTGGAACGAATATCCTCCGGTCGTTATAGGATCAGTGATCTTCGCATCAGAGAATGCTATACGGCTTTTGACAAGCGGTACCCTCTGCCACAAAACCAGTGCCAGGTTCAGGAAGAACAGCAGCCACAAGGTTAAGATAATCGGTGATGAATAGATTGTCGTCAGGCCGAGCGTATCGAGAAGAGCCACCAATCCCGGTGAATTTTTCTGCCATTCAATATAAATAGTCTTTAGCAGGTTTTTCTGGGGTACCCAGAGACCGATAGCGAATATGAGACCAAGCAGGCTGATCAGAAGAATGGTGAAGCGAAGGGAGCTGAGGTATTTGATTAGTTTTTTGAGCATATGGCAGTCAAGGATGTTCAAGAGAGGATGAGCGAGGCGTATTATCACTCATCCTCTCTTGACCTTATTTACCTCACCTGAAAAACATGCAAACTGGTATTCACGACCAGGTTGACACCAAAGAAACAGATAATAACACTGCTCAGTGCTGCAATAGCCAGCCACGCCAGTTTCTTTTCACGCCAGCCGAAGGTGACACGCAGATGAATAGTGATTCCGTAGATAAGCCAGGAGATAAGTGACCAGGTTTCGACCGGATCCCATGCCCAGTAGCTCCCCCACAGATCCTTTGCCCAGATTGCGCCGGCCGAAATCATGATAGTATCGGTAATAAAACCAAAAACGACGTACCGGAAAATCAACTCGTCCAGACGACCAAGCGAAGGGAAACGGTCATACGCAGGGTTCGGCACAACCTGCGCTTCACTCTTCTGTTTCAGCAGGAAAATAACCCCCGCCGCCATCGCCAGAGAATAGGCGCCGAAGGAAATCCAGGCAAAATATACATGGATATACAGCCAGACGGTTTTAAGGCTTGCCGCCATGGGAGTTAGCGCCGGATTCTGCATATACCCGTAACCGAGCATGACCAACACCAGCGGGACAGTACCCGCCGCCAAACCCTGCAGCTGCTTGTTCTGCCAACCAACAAAAATCGTCCCGGCAATGATGAACCAGCCGCCCATCAGGGCATATTCATAATGTCCCGACCAGGGAAGATGCCCCGTTGCATTGAACCGGGCTACAATGGCAATGGTCTGAGCCAGAAAACCGCACCCGACCAGCAGCGTAATTTTTGAGACAACTCGCGGATTTTTGAATACAAACGAATAAATATAGCCGCAGCCAGCAAATGCATAGATAACCATTGCAACCAGATAAAATATTGTTTCCCAGTAAGCCATTTTTAAGTCCTCGCTACGTATAAAAAAGCGGATTTATTCCTCATGCCCCAACAGATTTTTACCGGTGTGCCTGACAGAGCATCCTGCAGCCGATTCTTCCAGCCATACTCTCTGAGAGCGAAATATTATCCTCATCAGCAGACCAATGACAGCTAAGATAGCACCAAAAAAGATCACCGGCATATGTCTTCTATGCACCACGTATATTTCAGACCAGACCCCCATCTTCTCGCACGTGATGGCAAAGTTTGCAAATTTGCTCACCTGATCTAGCTGAAAAATCAGTTCCGTATCGAGAATCCGCTGTTCACCTTGATGAACGATAACTCTGAGACGGCTTTTTGACGGTTGATAATATATCTCGCCGTCGATCGGACCCTCTACAAAACTCCCAAAAAAGCTGAAACCGTCCACGACTTCCGGCAACTGTTCCAGGGAGACCCTGCCGCTGAAGACGGTGACAGTATTATCAATCGTAATAACGATTTTTGGTTCATACACCATTTTCGACATATAGATGTCATAGGCGCCGGCCTTAAATGGTTCGGGTGACTTGAGGATAACCTGCTGTTCTTTCTCATCGGGGAACCGAAATGCTACTTCGGTTGCTCCTCTGGGATAGGTTGTATTGGGTGGATACTGTCTGATTACACGCATTTTCGGTAACGTGGACAGATCCGTTTTTACGGGACCGACAGAGAGTTTTTTAAAAACCTCCATTTTCTTCAGGTCGGTCGCTACGCCGACACCGTCCTGCACCGTACCGGAAAACTGGTACAGGTTATCCATTGATCCGGTGAACAGCACAAGGAAGAGTCCTGCATACAGCAGCACCATGCCCGGATAGCCATAATCACGCTTTTCTCCGTAAGTACCGACTGTATCAAAAACGAAACCTGCCCCGGCCAACGAGTTACGGAAGGAATCTACTGAACGCCCGGTTTCTAAGCCGCTGAGCGGCATGTTATTGTCAGCACCATAGCGTATTTTCCGCACCAGACCGGGGAGATAATGGAAAAAACGAAGCAACACAAAAAGGCTGAGGCATGTATTATTTACCAGAAGTGGATATGTGGAAGCGGTCAGAGGCAACCTGGTATGGAGTACGACACTCAGTATAACTGCAAGCGGAATTATAAAGAAAATAAACAGCGGCCAAGGAGACCGAAAAAATAATCTGGAGAATTTAGCATCGATTTTCATGGGATAATCAGCTTCCTTTTCCTAACTTTTGAGGCGTGACAATAACACAAACACGGGCAATGAAAAAGCATAAACTGCGTATAAACCCTTATGCGCTGAGGCCAAGAATCCTCATCCCTCATCGTCTCTTGCTACTTAATTTCCTTCTGATTGATACCGGTCAACTCCATTTTACCTTTTTTCGAACGTCCAAAAGTAAGACGCAGATCTTTCTTTTTCTTTTCGTACTGAACAGTGTAGACGATCACGATAAACCTGTCGGTGGGTCGTACCGCATGGCCGGATTCTTTTGCGTCTTTGAACGCACCCGTTTCCTGCAGCTGCTTGTTCCACTGAGCAATGAACTGCTCTTCCGGACCAATTTCTCTGAAACCGGCAGAAGCTTCCTTGTAAATTGTCGAGAAGTCACCGTTCTTAACCTGTGACAACACACGAACCTTGGCGGCAGCAGCTTCGGCCTCATCAGTTGGTGACGCCGTGACAGGAGCGGCAGCTTGCTGCCGTGCCGATGTCGACCGCAATTGTGCCGGAAGTTTACCGTCAGGAGCCTGGGCTCCTTTTTCCTGTTTGGATTTGCAGCCAAAAAGTGCAGCCAAAAAAATCATAACTAAAGCACTGGCAATCATTCGGTTGTAGCTCATTATCAACTCCACTATTCATTTTTTAATTGTGTTGAGAAGCATGTACTGGAGGAAACGCCCACTAACTCCTTGCCACTCACTCCTCTTTCTGCACGTTGTTTCTACCAGATACAACTTGATTCCGTCAACTTCAATGTCCTGTATTCAGTGAGAATAACGGAGCGCGTCAAAAAAAAACCGGCGCTCGGAAGCGCCGGTGAAATTGCATTTTCTGATGGAGAGGGGCGAACCCCTCTCCATGCAGCAGTTAATTAGTAGCTCGTTTTACGGAGTACTTTTCTGTAAGGAGCTGTACCAGCGCCCTGTGCACCTTTGTGGTCATCACAACCACCCCAGTTATCAAACATGACAGTCTCGCCGTTAGGACCTTTTGCACCGGCTGCGAGAAGATCAGTCGCTGCAAACTTAGCTGCTTCGACAACAGTACCATCACCATTAACAACAGCATCTACTTTAGGTACGTAGCCTACTTCGGTTGAATTAGGTGCGACTGTGTAGCAACCCATGGCTTTCGCCTGGAAGTCGTACTGACCACCAACGGGCTGTGCGGATTTCTGCTCCCAGTTAAGGTCGTTGCTGGTGCCGCCAGTTGTGTACTGGTAAGAACCAGTTTTAATACCAACCGTAGGCAGCGTATTCAGGTAAGGCATAACCTGAGAAGCTACTGTTTTGCCGTTAATCAATGTGCTTGCTGCTGGTCCTACACCCGGAACGATTGTGCGAACCGGCAGGGGCGTGTATATCAGTGCTGCGCCAGTAAGTTTGTTACTGGAGTAGCTGTAGTAGGTTTTAAGTGAACCGCCGGAGAAACCACCTTTGGTACCCGGAACGAACATAGCGTTACCAAGACCCGGCATAAAACGGAAATGCTTGGTTGTGTTGCCCATACCATCTTTGTAGGTCTGATCCTTGGAACCGTGGATACCGCCGAAAATATTGCCGGCAGTTGTACCGGAGTTGTGGCAGTTGTTGCACTGAATTCCGAAGACGTTTCCAAACATAACCCCAGCGTCGCGTGAGTAGCCAGTTGAATCTGTCTGTGTGTTTACTGATTCCAGACGAGCTTCGCCTTGAACTGCCCCGAAGACCGTGTTGTTAGGTCCGTTGCAACGGGTCGAGTTGGCATATTCACCAGCATGGTTAAGACCAGCAAGGCTGGTAGCGCCGCCAACGGAGCCATAGGTAGCAAATGCATGGCAGTTAAAGCAGACCAGATACGGCTTGGTGCCGTAACCGACTGTTGCTACACCGGAAGCAGCACCGGTTGTTTCAGCACCTTGATGACGCTGATCGGTACCGATGTTGTTGCGCAGCAGGTACTCGTTGTTGGAACCGTGAGCGCCGATGACGGCATTGTTGTAGCGTCCGCCGAAACCTGGGGCAAGAGCGCTGTACTGACCGACAGTATGACAGTCGGCGCAGTGGAGGGTTGAGTCGTCGCCCAGTGTTGTGCCACCGTTACGTGCACCGGTTTCACCTGCAGCATCAGCAAGTGTTGTGTAATCAGCCTGGAATTTGCCGGCGTCATAGATTGTGGAACGTACGCCAGGCAGAGCTGCTGTAGAGTTGACAGCAAAAGTCGAAGGAGTTGCAATTGCACGTGTTGCACCTGTTCTGGTACGACCGGTGTATTTTTTGCCACTTACTGCATGGTGCGAGTTGTTACCTGTTGCAAACTGAGCTTTTGCATCAACAACAGCGGGGCGCTCAAGTTTGTCATACTGATTGGAGATCGTATCACCAAACGGGTTCAGAGGAGATGCAGCTTTACCTTCTGCTGCAAGACCGTTATCGTTAATGAAGTTCTGAATCTTGTTACTCATTGGAGAAACGGCACCGTTGGTATCATGGCAGCTCATACAATAGTTGTCCATGCCGGTGAAGTTTGGTGCTGCAGGGTTCCATGCGAAGTCAGCGTCTGTATCGGCGCTTGTGTCACGCAGGTGGGTTTTGTTATCTGTCATATGTTTGGTTGTATCAACAACAATCGCACCATCTTCCACTTTACCTTCGAGGTGGCAAGCTGCACAATGGGCATCGTTAAGTTTTACACCGGTTACGTGATGTGACCATTTGGCAAACTCACTGGTGATTGCGCGTACACCATTGTTGTCGTCAACCAATCCAGCTCCGTGATTTGGTGCGGCGACGTCATGGCAGTCGATGCAACCTTTATTGGACTGCTGGCCAGCTCCGTGAACACTGCCTTTGCCGCTGGCTGTGTGGCAATGAGCGCACTTGTTGGTAAAACCAGCAACTTTTGCAAGCGCAAAAAGAGGGGCCATGTCTCTTCCACCGGAGTACGCGGGGAGATGACATGATACGCATCTATTTTCGAAGGTTGTACCGTTTTCTGTGTATGCATCAAAGGGGTTTGGATAGGGGAACGGGCCTACACCATTGTGCTGTGATCCGCCGCCGTGGCAGCCTTCGCAACCTGTAGCATGTGCAGAATTGTTCGGGTTGTGCGATGCGGTAGCATAGTCTTCAACAATGCCTGTACCTGATGTGTGATCGCCCGTAATTGAATGGCAGTGAATACACACGCCTTCGTCAGCAACTCTTGTAACCCCACCAGGGCTGCCATCTTTGCTGGATGAACCGCAGCCATTCAGCAGTGCGGCCAGTGAGAGCGCACTTAACAACATGAAACTCAGCTTCTTGATACCCATAGTTATTCTCCTTTTTTTTGGGATGACCAGGTTGATATTAATAGGTTCCCGGCAGATGACACTTTAAACACATAGTAGCGTTTGTTCTTTGTTTAATGTTCCCTGATTTCCAACTACGTGGATGCGGATTATTTCTTGTTGCCGAATTGTGGCATTTAATGCAGACGTCACCTTCTGGGTGGCAGGTCTGGCATGACTGCAGGTTTCTGCGTGCTTCGGTTGCGTGCTCAGACGTTGCTGACAGACTGGAACCACCGGTCATCAAGTGTGACTTGATAGTGTCGCTGTGCAGCGATTTGGGGAAACGGCTGTGGCACGAGTTACAGAATGATACGGCATCATGGCAACGATAGCACTGCTGAGGGTTACCCTTCGCCTTAATCGGGTGGATGGAGATAAAGTCGCTGCGATGACTCTTGGGCTTGTAATCGCGCCCTGAGTTGCCAATCGAAAGATTGTCGCCGGAACCGCCGCCCTTGTGGCAATCAAGACACCATTTCTGTTCATGACACTGATTGCAGTTATTGCCGGTTTTGCTGGCGAGAACCCGGTGACCACGGATATAATCCGCATCATGGTTAGGGGAAACGCCTTCAGCCTTATGGCAGGAACTGCACTCCCTGATCTCTGTATCTTTATACTCTACATGGTTCGTTTTCTTTTCGGCGTAAGACTTCTGCTGGAGGCAGATAAGTCCAAAACCGAGTATTACAAAAATAATAGCTATTTTCTTCATGCTTGCCTCCTTTCTTAGAAGTCGTACTTGAATGCTGCACGCCCTGACCAGTCATTGCTGTACTGCTGGTTGACGTTATCCTCAACCCGCACAGTTGCGGTCATGTTTTTGGCGAGTTTGTATTTGCCGCCCAACCAGTATTTACGAGCTGTTTCCCGGCCGGTTGCACGGTCATACTCGTAGGTGTCGTAATGAATACCGCCAGCGAGTTCAAGGGGTTTGATCGGCTCATAAATTACTTCGGCTGCGCCGCCGTTCAGTTTGCCGCCGTTGCCAAATTGATAATCGTAATTAAGGTTAATCTGAACCTTTTCGATCGGGCGGATACGGGTGCCAATTTCATACACATCGGTGTTACCGTTTTCGGCATATGACTGCCGGGTGTATCCTACATTGACCCCGATTTTG
>CAIOXL010000133.1 GCA_903862245.1 uncultured Geobacteraceae bacterium
AAACCGCATCGTTATTCTCTCCGGAAGGGACGCGGATTTCCTGCACGACATTTGCCCCATGGGCACCTGTCTGGCTGTGCTGAATAAATTCGAGGCGCGCCAGAAGAGTGTTCTCGACATGGTATTCAACTCGCTCAACCGAAAAGCCGAAGCTCCCTCCCCTTCATGACCGACCTGTTTAAAACAGCAGCAGTGCTGGCATTGATTATTGTTCTTCTGCGCCGCAAGGTTTCCATGTCGGCGGTCATGCCGATCGGCGCCGTCCTGCTTGGAGTTCTGTACCTTACCCCGCCGCTCGTCTTCCTCAAGGCGGCGGCGGTCGGCGTTTTTGCTCCCAAATCCCTCGAAATGACCCTGACCCTGATCCTGACCATGGTGATGGAGAATATCCTGCGTACCACCGGCATGCTCAAGCGCATGGTCAGTTCGCTTTCCGCAGCGGTGCCGGACCGGCGCGTTGTCATGGGTGCTCTGCCGGCCATGATCGGCATGCTTCCCTCACCCGGCGGTGCCGTTTTTTCCGCCCCCATGGTCAACGAAGCAGCCGGAGACTCGGGCGTCCCGGCGGAACAGAAGGCGCTGATCAACTACTGGTACCGCCATATCTGGGAGTACGTTTCGCCGCTCTACCCCGGGGTAATCCTGGCGGCCGGCATTACCGGGCTTTCCACCCAGACCCTGTTCGTCGTCAATCTGCCGTTCGCCCTCTCCGTGGTCGGCTGGGGGGCGCTGTTCTGCTTCCGGGGTATCGGCAGGGGGGAAACCGTACCCTCGCCCGCCGGGCGCAGGCAGGAATTCCTCGTCTTTCTCACCATGATCTCCCCCATAGTGCTGGCACTCCTGCTGGTGGTGCTCTTTCGGGTCAATGCCGCTTTGTCACTGGGGGGGGCGGTTGTGACTCTCTACATTTTCCACCGGTATACGCCCGGCATGATCGTAAAAAATCTGCGGGAAAGTGTGTCGGGCAGGGCGCTCTTTCTGGTCATCGGCATCATGATCTTCCAGGAGGTGCTGCGCGCGACCGGGGCCCTGGCCGGCATCTCCGCCTTTTTTGCCGTCTCCCGTATGCCGGTGCATCTGCTGCTGTTTCTGATACCATTCATCGCCGGGATCATGACCGGGCTGACCGTCGGCTACGTCGGCATAACGTTTCCACTGCTGCTCCCGCTGATGGGAGCTGCTGCCCCCTCCCCCGCGCTGGTTGCCCTGGCATTCGGCTCCGGATTCGCCGGGGTGATGCTCTCCCCTGTCCACCTCTGTTATGTGCTGACCTGCGAATATTTCCACGCAGATATCGCCAGGGTCTATCATCGTCTCATTATCCCCTCCATCTGCGTCATGGCTGCCGTCCTGATTCCTCTGTACGTCTGGTAGGCCATCTTCCCGCTTGCCTTCTGCCGGAGTTGTGGCACAATTGTGCCGTATCAGGCTCCCTTTGAAAACCACCAACAGGAGGAATGAACATGAAAAAGATCGGGGTAATATTATCGGGGTGCGGCGTATTTGACGGCAGTGAGATTCACGAAGCGGTGTTCGCTCTGCTGGCCATCGACCGGCAGGGGTGCGAAGCGGTTTGTATGGCGCCCTCGATTGATTGTGCCGTCACAAATCATCTGACCAAACAGGCGAGTGGCGAAACGCGCAATGTTCTGGCGGAATCAGCCCGTATCGCCCGTGGCACCATTCGTGACATTCGGGATGTGACCGCTGCCGACCTTGATGCCGTCATTTTTCCGGGCGGTTTCGGTGCCGCAAAAAACCTGTGCGATTTTGCCATGAAGGGTGCAGCCGCCACCGTAAACCCCGACGTTGTCCGCTTGCTCAAGGAGATGATCGCTGCCGGAAAACCGATCGGGGCGATCTGTATTGCACCGGCACTTATCGCAGCGGCGCTGGGGAGTGACTATGCACCTCTGGTGACCATCGGCTCTGATGCCGGAACCGCCGCCGAAATAGAAAAAACCGGCGCGCAACATCAGAACTGCTCCGTGACCGGTGTTGTCGTGGACAGGAAGAACAAACTGGTCACCACGCCGGCGTATATGCTTGCCACCCGAATCAGCCAGGTATGCGAGGGGATCGACAACTGCGTCAGGGAAGTGGTAGCGCTGCTGTAGCACGACATTCCCGGAGAAATTCACCAGAAGGGCGAACTCTGCTTCGCCCTGTTTTTTTACAAGGACCGTTTTGATGAAACTTACCCTGTGTATCCTCTTTGCTGCCGTCACCGCCTTCACCTACCTGCTCCGCTCCCTCAATCTCCGCCACCTTAAACTGCACGGCGACCGGGTGCCGGAAGGGTTTGAAGGGGCGATAGACGAAGAAAAACTGCGGCGCAGCTCCGCATATACCTTCGCCACCAGCCGCCTCGGGCTATGGGATTCGCTTTTCGACAATGCCGTCCTGGTGCTCTTTCTGTTCGGCGGACTGATTGCAGCCTATGACCGGTATGTCAGCAGCATCGGCGGTTCGGCAACCGTTTCCGCCATCCTGTTTTTTCTGCTGCTGACCTGGGTTTCAACACTGGTCGGCATCCCGTTTGACCTGTACGGCACCTTTCGCATCGAGGCGCGCTACGGCTTCAACACCACAACTCCCCGGCTCTGGGTTACGGATTTTTTTAAATCGCAGGCCATCGGCGCGCTCCTGCTGACCATTCTGACCGCTGTGGTGTTCCAACTGATCCACTGGAGCCCGGAACAGTGGTGGCTCTGGGTGTGGGGTTTTATGGCGCTCTTCAGCCTGTTCATGATGTTCATCTCCCCGTATGTGATCGAACCGCTGTTCAACAACTATGAGCCGGTCACGGAAGAGGGGTTGGAGGAAGAGATACGGACCATGATGGAAAAGGCGGGGTTGAAGGTTGGTACGGTGCTGCAGATGGATGCCTCAAAAAGAAGCCGGCACTCCAACGCATATTTCACCGGCATCGGCAAGGTCAAGCGGATCGTCCTGTACGATACGCTGATCCGGCAGATGAGTCATGGCGAGATTGTGGCGGTGCTGGCTCATGAGATCGGACACTGGAAGAAGGGGCATGTGTGGAAGCGGCTGCTCTGGGCAGAAACCATGGCGCTGGCCGGCTCGTGGGTGAGTTTCAAACTGCTTGCCTGGCCCGGCCTGCCCGGCCTTCTGGGGCTGCCGGGCGATCTGTCGCTGCCGGCCAGGATGGTTCTGCTCGGCTTTGTCGCGTCGCTGGTTCTGTTTCCGCTCGGGCCGTTTTCTGCGTGGCGCTCGCGCTGTCATGAACGGGAGGCCGACCGCTTTGCCGCCGAACTTACCGGGAGGCCGCAGGATCTGGCCTCGGCAATGGTCAAACTCTCGGTTGAGAATTTGTCCAACCTGTTCCCGCACCCCTTTTACGCCGCCTTTTACTATTCCCATCCACCGGCGGTGGAGCGGGTGCGGACGCTGCGGCTCCTGGCCGTTACGCAAAAAGGGGGAGAATAACTTCTCCCCCCTCGGAATGAATGTGCGGGTGCGTCCTATTCCTTCGTGTACATAACCGCCACCGCCCGGGCCGGTTCGTCACCCACCGCTACCCAGCCATGCGGCTGGCTGGAATCGTAATAGATGCTGTCGCCGGTCCGCATCCTGAACACTTCGCTGTTGTAGTGGAAATCCAGCTCTCCGGCAATAATGTAGATGAACTCCTCGTCCCCCTCATGCTTGAAGAACAGGGAGTCATCCCATGGCTTGTTTTCAAATTCCACCAGGAACGGCTCCATATGTTTGTGCCGGAGTCCCTGAGCCAGCGAGTGGTAGGTATACGGCCGTGCACTTTCATTGGCTGTCGGGCGGAGAACCTTTTCGTCTTCGCGGACATCCTCACGTCGCGTCAGTACAAACTTCTGGCTGTTGGCAGCGTCGGCGAAGAAAAAATGGATATCAACCTTGAGCCCCTTGGCGACTTTGAGCAGGGTCGCCAGCGGGGGGATGACCTGCTGGTTTTCAATCTGCGACAACAGCGGTTTGGAAAGCGTTGTCAGCTCAGACAGTTCCTGAAGAGTCAGCCGTTTCTGCTGGCGGAGCCCCCTGATCTTTTCGCCGATTCGGAATTCCTTGATCTGGGCTTTAATGTCGGTCATCACGCTCCCCCTGAAGCATTGTTTGAGTCGCGGTACTTTTACATAAATGTCGCTGCGTTTCAATAACATAATTATGCTGGATAGAACAGTTGTGGGCCCGCTGCACCCCCTGAATCTCTTGACACCTGCGGAGAATTCAGATTACAGTTTCCGCAGGTTAACTCAATCCCATGCAATTACAGGTGGTACTCATATGAACCCTCAGTCCCGTATATCGTATCTGCTTCCGACAATCGTGCTGTGCACCCTTCTGCTGGGGGGGTGCAGCGGGAAAAGCGAAGCCCCGCTGTTTCTTGAATCGAACCGTAAAGGGGGGGAAGCGGATGCTCCGGTGAAGGATGTGCCGACGGATATCCTCTCCACCCAGAAAGCGTTCAGCAACGTGTCAAAAAAGGTGACCCCATCGGTGGTCAACATTTCGACGGTAAGCCGGAAAAAGGTTATTCAGCCGTTTTTCGAGGCCAACCCGCTTTTCGAAGATTTTTTCGGTGCTCCCCAGACCCGGCGGGACAAGAGCCTCGGCTCCGGTTTTCTGATCAGCAGGGACGGCTATATCGTCACCAATGACCATGTGGTGCGCGATGCGGAAAGTATCCAGGTCAAGCTCTCCAATGACAAGGTGTATGATGCCAAGGTGGTCGGCGGCGACCAGAAAACCGATATTGCGGTCATCAAAATCATGGCGGCCGATCTCCCGGTTGCGGTACTGGGCGACTCCGATAAACTGGAGGTCGGTCAGTGGGCGATCGCCATCGGCAACCCCTTCGGGCTTGACCGCACCATGACGGTGGGCGTTATCTCGGCCACCGGACGTTCCAACATGGGGATCGAAACCTATGAGAATTTCATCCAGACGGATGCCTCCATCAATCCGGGCAACTCGGGGGGGCCGCTGCTGAACGTGTATGGCGAGGTGGTCGGCATCAACACCGCGATTGTGGCGGCCGGGCAGGGGATCGGCTTTGCTATCCCGGTCAACATGGCCAAGCCGGTCTTTGCCCAGCTGATTCAGAAAGGGAGCGTCAGCCGTGGCTATCTGGGGGTGACGATCCAGCCGGTGACGGAAGAGCTGGCACACTCCTTCGGGCTGAAACAGGCCAAAGGGGCTCTGGTCAACGATGTTATCAAAGGAGGGCCGGCTGACAAGGCGGGGGTCAAACAGGGGGATGTCATCATCGGCCTGAACGGCAGCGACGTCAAAGACCCGTCCCACCTCCAGCGGTTGGTCGGCGAGGCGGGCATCGGCAAGGGGGTGAAAATCTCGATCTTCCGTGACGGTAAAACGCTGGAGCTCGGCATAACGCTGGCAAATGCAGACAGCGCGCCGAAACAGCGGCCCCAGGCGGAGCGGGGGGGGCGCCCCCAGCAGGAGGAGGAAGCGGACCTGCTCGGTCTGGCCGTTGAAAATGCTGAACAGGGGAGTGGTGTTGTGGTCATTGATGTGCTGCGGGGGGGCGCTGCTGCCGAAGCGGGCATAAAGCGGGGGGATGTGATCATGTCCGTAAATCGCAAACGGACGGCAACCACGGCGGAATATGCCCGTGCCATACGGCAGGTTGGTCGCGGAGGCAGCCTCACCGTTCTGGTGCGGCGCGGTGATGTGAGCATCTACTTTGCATTGCGCGTGCGATAGTGGTATGGTGGCGGCACTTTACTGCATGAGGAACATCATCCATGAGTGTGATCGATAATCCGGATCAGGCGAAGCGGCTGGCCAGGGCCATCCTTTCCGACGTGGCCATGTACAACAAGGAAAAGGTTGAGCTCGGCATCAGGAATGACACTATTTTTGAGCTTCTCAAGGATGAGCTTGAAGAGGGGCGGCAGCACTTCCTTTCCCGGGTTTCTGCTGCGCTCAATCCGGAGCTGATCTACGGAATCGCCATAGTCGATGTCCTGATCAAGCGGGCCGGCAAGATTGAGTCACCCATCTGGTAGCGAACGGCCATAGGATTATTTCCGCGAGGCGTACCTGTCCGGTGCGCCTTTGCTGTTACAGAGGAGCAGTATGAACCATCTTTCACTCACATTTCCGCCCGAAAGCGAACCGGCACGAATCGATCTGTTTCTGAGCCGCGAGATGGGGGGGGAGTCCCGGGCAACGGTCCAGAGACTCATTGAAACCGGCAGCGTGCTGGTTGACGGCAAACCGGTGCGGCCATCGTTGAAACTGAAGGGGGGGGAGCAGATCGAGATCGACATTCCCCCGCCGCTTCCGGCCGAGCCGCTGGCCGAGGCAATTCCGCTGGAGGTGCTGTACGAAGATGCCGATCTGATTGTGATCAACAAGGCGGCCGGCATGGTGGTGCATCCGGGTGCCGGCAACAGCAGCGGCACACTGGTGAACGCCCTGCTGGCGCACTGCAGTGACCTGGCCGGCATCGGCGGCGAGCTGCGTCCCGGCATCGTCCACCGTCTTGACAAGGGGACCTCCGGGGTGCTGGTGGCCGCCAAACACGACCGGGCCCATCTGGCGCTGTCGGAACAGTTCAGCGCCCACACCGTCAAGAGAATCTATCAGGCGCTGATCTACGGTTCCCCCCCGGAGGATACCGGCAAGATCGAAGGGATTATAGGGCGCCATCCGACGGAACGGCTGCGCTTGTCCGGCAAGGCGAGACATGGGAAACATGCGGTTACCCGCTGGAAGGTGAAGGAGCGCTACGGCAGGATTTCGCTGGTGGAGCTGAGGCTGGAGACCGGCCGCACCCACCAGATCCGGGTGCATCTGACCGAAGCCGGTTTTCCGCTGCTGGGGGACCCGCTCTACCCGGATGGGGGGCGCTGCAACAATATCCCGGACACCCAGCTCCGGGGTATGATAAACCGTCTCGGCCGTCAGGCCCTGCACGCCCGCTGCCTCGGGTTCATCCATCCGTCAAGCGGGCAGTACATTGAGTTTACGACGGAACCGCCGGAGGATATGCAGGAGCTGCTGAAGTATCTGCGCAAGGAGCCGTGACCAGAAGCTCATCCAGCCGGAGCAGCTGCTCAAGGGTCTGGCTCAGGTACACGGGGCAGCCAAACTGCTCCGGCACGCGCAGGTCCACATCGTAGCGGTCCCCGACGAACAGTATTTCCCCTGGGGACAGGGCAATCCGCTCCAGCACCAGGCCGACCATCTCCCGGTCCGGCTTCCCCTGCCAGGTATCATCAATGGTGAATATGTCACACACCACGCGCTCCAGCCCCAAATAATTCATGATCCGGGTCGTCAGGACGCGGTTATTGTTCGTGTACACGTAAAGCGAAAAGCGCTCTGCAAGGCGCTCCAGCAGCCGGATCACCCTCTCGTCGCGCACAAGGTACGCTTCAGGCCGCAGATTCCTCACAAAAAAATCGTGCAGTTCCCGGACAGATCCCCCCAGTTCCGAGCAGGCCGCTGAGAGGGTCTGGGCCGAACCGTTCACCTCTGCAAACCGGTGCCGGGTGGCGGCGATCAAGCGCACCGCCTCTTCCTGACTGATCCCCTTGAGCCCGGCGATATAGGCAGCGCCGGTATCCTGAATTTCGGCGGCGAAACGGTCGCACACATACAGGGTGCCGTCCAGGTCAAAAACGATGGCGCGGATTTCAGCAGACGGGAGATCAGGCATTTATCCTCCGATCCTTCGCTGGCAGAGCAGTCCCGGTGCGGGCACTCCCTTGGACTGAATCAGTACCTTGAAGGTATCCCCCATCCCGCCATCGGGGAGGATCAGCTTTTTCAAGGTAAGGCGGAGCCGCAGTTTTTCCTCGTCGGATACGGCAGCGCGCTCTATATCTTCAATCTCCTCGATAATCCCGGTCGCAAGGAGGAAGCGGTACTGCTCACCGAACCAGACGTTGTCCAGACCCAACTCCTCCCCGCAGGACATCAGCGTCGTGAAGTCCACATGGGTGGTGATGTCCTGCTGCCCGAGGCGGAGGAAGGGATTCTCCTCGGTCTGGTGGCGGTAATAGCAGAGCAGCGTTCCCAGTTTGCGCCGAGGCGTGTACAGCTCCTGTGCGGGATACCCGTAGTCGATCGTCAGGATGAAGCCGCGCCGGAGCGCCCTGGAGGCGGATGCCAGCCAGTGGGGGGCGTTCAGATTGACTTCAGCCTGCTGGCCGATGTGCAGCTCCACGGCAACACGTTTCAGGCAGGCCGCAATTTCCGGCGTGGAGGGTTCACCCGGCTCTTCGCCAAACTCTCCCTCCGTGCAGGTCACGTACAGTTCCTTGAGACCGTCGGAGGTCATGATAACCCGGTGGGTCGGCAGGGCGTCCATAAGCTCGTTGGAATAGAGACAGCCGCTGAAGGTGAAATCCCCCGAAGCGAATTCATCGGGCGAGAGCCAGCCGAGTCGATCAACGTGTGCGGAAAGCATAGTCCGCTGAGCCGATTCAAGCGACGGTTCCCGCTCCACCAGCAGCAGGCGGAGCCCCCGGTACATCTCCGACTCCCGCTCCGCCAGATAATCCACAATGTCGCACGCCAGTCGTCCATTGCCGGCACCGCACTCCACCAGGGTGAAATCGGCGGGGCACCCCATGCTGCGCCACATCTGGGCGATCTCCCGGGCAAGCACCCGGCCGAAAGCGGCATGTACGGTGATGCTGGTATAAAAATCCCCCTCGGCGCCGACCTTGCGCCCCGGTGACGTATAGTAGCCAAGCCCTGGCTCGTAGAGGCAGGCTGCCATGAAGTCGGCAAAAGTGATACGCCCCTGACGGGCGATGCGGGTGGTCAGTATGTCGTTAAGTGGTGTGGTTTCAGTGGTCATGTGAGGTCGTTTTCTCCAGTATAGTTTGAAAAATCATAGTTGAATCTGCTCAGCGATCGACTCTTTTCTAACTTCTTTCTTTGACGCAGTGCGCATTGGTGTGTATAGTAACGCGTATGACCAGCAAAGAGATCATCAAGCGGCTTGAAAACGAGGGTTGGTGTTGTGTCGGGGGTAAAGGCGACCACCAGAAGTACAAACACCCGTCAAAAGCTGGTCATGTGGTCGTGCCGCATCCACGTAAAGATATGCCAATCGGAACTGTACGGAACATCTACCGGCAAGCCGGTTGGGAATGGAGATAAATATGTTATACCCCGCATACGTTCACATTGGAGATAATGATCACGCCCACGGTGTGACCATCCCCGACTTTCCCGGCTGTTTCTCAGCCGCCGACAAGTGGGAGGATTTACCACACCTTATCCAAGAGGCCGCGGAAGTCTATTTTGAAGGCGAAGATGTACCCGTACCGGCACCAACATCATTGGAACAGCTGGCCGCTAACCCCGAATATCAAGGAGGGGTCTGGCTCTTGGTAGACATTGATCTTGCCAAGCTCAAAGTTAAAGCAAAGCGGGTTAATATCACCATGTCTGAAAATCTGTTGCAAGAGATTGACCGCTATGCCGAGCAGTACCACATGACTCGCTCCGGTCTCCTGGCCCAGGCTGCGGGACAGTATATTCACCGCAAACAGGCAGCGTAATCAAATTTGTCGCAAGTGTCCAACCTCTGGGGTCAGGCTTCCAAGATAGCACATTCCCTCTAACCACCTTGCGCTAAAAAATACGATTCCGACGGGCATCCCGCCATTTTTTCCACAACATATTCACGATACCCAACAGCAGCACGGACACAAACCACAATAAAAGTACGGCAAAGTATCCCATAGTTTCTAATAAAAAATTAGGACGCATTTCTAATACAACCAACACACAGATGATTGTTCCTAATATTCCGAGAAGACTCATCTTTCCTCTCCTGTTTCTATTCGTAGTACGAACGTACACCATTTAGAAAAGTGTGCCTTTGGGTTCAGGCTTCCAAGATTGCAAGTTGGCGTAACTCTACTTCCATCAACCGAACTGTTCAGGTACTTCCTTCATGAAGTCGGCAAAAGTGATACGCCCCTGACGGGCGAT
>CAIOXL010000134.1 GCA_903862245.1 uncultured Geobacteraceae bacterium
CAAGGAATCTAAGTCCATACATTTTTACAATCAACACCTGACGTATCCTGCATTTCGATTTCTGATCTTGTGACGCTTGCGAAGGTGCGTTATCAGTCGCTCTTCAACGTGGCCTCGTATTTGACCCAAAGCCTTACTACAGTTGCGATAGTGAAAGTACCCAACCCAACCTCTTTCGTTACGGCCTGCTGCTTTGCCAATTGGGAACTTACAACCCTCTTTTACCAGAACGCCGCTCCCTTGAACTACCGGGGCGAATCGGATAATTCCCCGGACGGGACTTTAACCCGTTAGATATTCAACGGTTACTGCGTACGGACACTCCCCGTATTTTCAATCTCAACCTCATATTCACACATCGAGAAAATTATCTACTTCTATCCCTGCCTGTTTCAGAATTGCACGTAGTGTCCCTTCCGGCATATCACCGGGATGGTTAGGCAACGTTGTATAGCGGTCGGAAATTGGATTATGCCAAATTTCATGGCTTCCAGCAGCTTGCCGATCAAAGAGAAAACCGAACTTTCTGAGACGCTTGGCAACTTCACGATAGCGAAATCCTGATAGACGCCCCATCGTCAGTTAGCAAAGACCATTTGCATGTCGAATCTTTTGGCGACCGGGCGTAGCTTCGGTACATGTTTACGCTCTTTTTGAGCTTCAATGAGGCGCCTTGCAACGTCACGGGCGATTTCCATTGTTTCTGCAACGGTTCGACCTTGGGCAACGAGCCCTTGTATATCATCAGATGTCGCAAGATAAAAGCCTTCCGGCAATTTTTCAATGTGTAGATTGATTATTCGTTCCATGCTACAGACCTCCTTTTTTTGAAGAAACCGTTGTGAAAGGCATCCAGATAAACAGGTAGATTTTTCTTCTGGTCGGCCTTGGGGGCCAGACCAAGCTAGAAGGTACCTAAAGGGGCCAGGCTACTTTAAACCTTTTTTCAGCCACAGATGTTCACAGATGTACACAGATGGAATCTAACCCTGAACGCTTTTTGGGGTAAAACCTGAATCACAAAACCATTTTTTTTGCTCCATTAATTGAAAATCAAACTTGTGAGCGCAGACGCGGCTACTTGCAGAGCAGACTGTATATCATACGAGTTCTAAAAAGTCACTAAGTCTAATGTTTTCTCATCCCTCATCCCTCATCCCCCAACCTGTATCAGTAGTTATACCGTACCTCAAACTTCACCAACTGGTTGGTTTGCCCTACCCCGTCCACCAGATTCAGGTTGGAAATTTTCTCAATGCCATACCCCAACTGGGCATCAAGGGAGGCAGTGACCGGCAGATTCCAGAGTATCCGCCCGGCATGCTTCCGCTCGATAGACTGCCCCGGAATACGGTCCGCCATACCGCGGTTGGTATAGATATATTCCAGTGCCAGATTATTGCGGGTGCTGAACCAGTGGCTGTAGCGGGTGAAGAAATCCTGTGTTGCGCCACCCTGGGAATGACCGATCGGCAGACCCTTATAGATGTAGCCATTCGGAAAAGTTGAGTGGGCGTAGAGAATCTGGTTGCCTTGGAAAAACTCGAAGCGGAAGTCATTGCGACCGTCATCCGTTAACCGCGGCAGATAGAAACCGGCGACATAACTCTCCACGATCGGCCAGAACAGGGCCGTATCCTCACCGGAAAATTCACCATACATCTCTGCATTGCGCAGCCAGGGGATGCGATAACGAAGCTCGATCCCGGCCAGTCCATTGGAGTTATCAGAATTGGTGCCGCCGATCAGTCCACGCAGGGTGTCGCCGAGGCTGTTGTTCATCCCCGGCCCCCCCACCTGCCGCCCCAGATTCAAGCCGACTTCCAGACCGGCGGTCGGCTTGACCGACAGCTTCACGGCATAAAACCAGGGCTGCCGCTCCGCTCCATCCACTGTTGTCCTGTCGAATCTGGACGCAATCAGGGTGTATTTCATGGCACCGATGTACTTCACCTCAAACGGTTCGGGACTGGAGAGCTTCACCTGGGTAAAATTTTCAGCATTGTTGGTCAGCGTGACCGCGCCCCGAGAGCCCAGGCCGAGCCAGTTTTCATCCTTGCCCACTTCAAGTTCAAATGCGCCCCCTCCAAGTTTCACATACCCCCGGTTCAGGCGGATTCTTGTAGCGTCGCCGTCCGCCTGGAGAGACGGTTCCAGCAACGCGACGGCATGGTCACTCCAGTACCATTCCGACGCCCAGCGCAGTTCGCCGTTATGCCCCTTGCTGAGAAGCGTGCCGTTGTTGTTTTCCAGCAGCGGCGTCCCCTCCCCCCCCCTCTGCATTCCAACACTATCAGGCGGGTTTTTCGGCCGGAGCCCCGAGCCAATGCCAAAGACACCATCATCCCCCGGATCATGCACCGGACGCTGAAAATTGCGGGGCGCGCCATCCAGCCAGGCATAACGGAAGCGTACTGAAGACACCGGGGTGAAGTCGAGTATCGGCGGTTTTTTATCCGGATTATCCCGGAGGGCAGCTTCACGCGGAATCAGCGTACGAATCTGCCCGATCAGTTCTGCCGCGAACCGGTCGGACGCACCATCTCCCCCGGCAAGGTTCTGTTCCGCCTCCCGCAGCAATCGCGCTGCTTCGGCCTTGCTGAACGGCTTAATCCCCTTGATATCGCTGGTGATCAAACCAAAACCGGCCAGCTTGTCAAGATAGAGATACAGCGGGCTGTCAAGCGGGATATTGGCGGAGGAGACCGCCCAGAGCGGTGTGGCGGCAAGAAGAAGCAGGACCGTCAGAGTACCGGCCAGTATGCGGCATTGGGCTTTGAATTCCGGATTATTATTCTTCATGGGTCACCAGGTTCAGCTCCCGTCTTTGCCGACGGTGTATTCAGGAAATTTAAAATTTACCACTACATACGGCGTTGTTGTATATCATGCGGGTGCTAAAAAGTCACTAATTCTAATATTTTCTGTCTCAATACACTCTAAATGACACCATTGTTTAGTATGACTTACTCAGTGGATCTCACAAAATATGCCGATGTAGCGCGCCCGACTCCCTCCAAAGTTGCATGTTGCATTCACACATCTGAAACGATCTGCCTTAATAACGCCCTGTCGAATGATTGTACGGAGTAGCCTTCGTTCTCGGTTATGGCAATGAGGAGGCAGTCGACCGGGTCCAGCGTTGTTTCAGTCCAACCGTCAGTCAAGTCTGGAGATCTTGATCACTATCATGGATATAGTATTGATAACGATAATTATATTTGACAATTTGTCGTGTTTATGTAAACAATAGTTTCCATTATGGATAAAAAAAGAACCACTACAATTTACCCCTCCTCCGCAAAAGAGCTTGAGGAACTGGGCCAGCGCTTGAAGGACGCCAGACTACGACGACGCTTCTCTATGGAGACGGTCTGTGCCAGGGCCGACATTTCGCGGCCGACACTCTATAAGGTCGAATGCGGAGAACCTTCCGTAGCGATTGGGATCTACGTGCAGGTGCTGCGGGTTCTAGGCTTGACGGGAGATCTGGCGTTGGTTGCCAAGGAAGATGCTCTTGGCCGCCGCCTTCAGGATGAATCTCTCCCTTTGCGTAAGCGCGCCCCAAAGCGCAACGTTACAAACGGCAATAACAATGGCTAGAGCAGCAAACGAACAGATATGGGTGTGGCTTGACGACCCGGCCTTTGGCCCACTACAACACATCGGTACGCTCTCCCGAGGTGATCGAGGTAGTGTACGATTTGCCTACAATAAGACGTGGCTCCTGCACGCTCATACCTTCCCCCTTGATCCGGAATTGGATATCATGCCCGGTGAATTTTTTCCGGCGAATTCCAATTTTGGTGTGTTCATGGATTCGTGCCCTGACCGATGGGGGCAGGTACTGATGCAGAGAAGGGACGTGGTCGAAGCCAGAGATGAAGGCCGAACGCCGCAAACACTGGGTCCCTGGGAATTTCTGCTCGGGGTACAGGATTGTACACGAATGGGGGCACTCCGTTTCAGCAATCCAGGTGAGCAGGACTTTCTGGCAAACGAGGCTTTAGCAGCACCGCCAATCGCCAAGATCGATGAATTGCAAGCAATCGCCTTCGAATTGACCAAGAAAAAGCAAGACGATCTTGGCAAGATTAAGGAATGGTTGAAAGTGCTAGTCGCGCCGGGATCGTCTCTTGGCGGAGCCCGCTCTAAGGTCAACGTGGTTGATGATGAGGGAAGTCTCTGGATCGCCAAGTTCCCATCGTCCGACGATAGCATTGATGTGGCTCTGTGGGAAAAGCTCGTGCACGATATGGCGAAGGCGTGCGGAATTACCGTGCCGGAATCCCGTCTTATACAAATAGGCACAGGCTATCACACTTTTATGGTCAATCGGTTTGATCGCGTCGGTAATACCCGACGGTTCTTTGCTTCAGCCATGACAATGCTCAAACATTCCGACACCGAAGACGCCAGCTATATTGAATTGGCTGAGTTCATAGCTACGTACGGTCAGCAAGAGCATATTGCCGCCGACCTCAAAGAATTATTCACCCGAATCGTTTTCAACGTGGCCGTGGCCAACCGTGATGATCACCTTCGCAATCACGGATTTATGCGTTCCCCTGCTGGCTGGCGTTTGGCACCGGCATTCGACATGAACCCTTCTTTCAAAAAAAATGAACATGCCTTGTCCCTGAATTTTTATGACCGGCTGCCGAGTCTGGAAATCGTAATATTAACCGCGGAGTACTACAGGCTGGATACAGGCCATGCGCGGGAAATTGTTGCGATGGTGTGCGAGATTGTAAACAAATGGGAAGTCAGTGCAAACAAACTGGGATTAACGGCACGGGACCGTGCCGAGGCAGAGCACCTGTTTATCTGTGAACCATAGTTCCACCTATAATACCAAGCAAGGCAGTTTAACTAGTTGCCATCCGGAAACTCCGTCCCGTTGTTATCGTAATGAGGAACG
>CAIOXL010000135.1 GCA_903862245.1 uncultured Geobacteraceae bacterium
GTGACTACGAAAAAAGCCTACGGTTTCAAAAGCTTTGAAGTAATAAAACTAGCCTTATATCATACACTTGGAAAACTACCCGAGCCAGTAGTCACCCATAAATTCTGCGGGTGAAGCGATTTTTTTGTTGGGGCTTTTTGCGGGCCACGGGTTCCGGGACGATGAATGATAGCCCGTGCCCAATCCTCATCTGTTTTAAGAAAATTGTCCGGGTCGTCCATAGCCATGCGCTCTACAGTCTCTTCGGAAAAGTTGCTGACTCGTTCCGTATCGGTCATTATTTCACCTCTGGAACGCATCTCCTTTATTTCATTTGGGGTGCGTCTGACTATTTTAGCCATAATATAGACTCCTTTCCCTGCGACTGGCTTTCCGCCTTATCTTCACCACCAGAAGCAAGCACGCCGTCAGTCCACTGTCAGTGTTTCATCCCCGAATATTTCAACCGCCCCTTTTTCAAATCCCTTTTTTTCATCAGCACAAAAATCACCGGCGTCATAATCAGCACATGCACCGCTGAGGAGATCATGCCGCCGATCATGGGCGCGGCGATCGGCTTCATCACATCTGCCCCCGTACCGGTTGACCACATGATCGGAATCAGCCCCAGAAGGGCAACGGCAACGGTCATCAGCTTGGGACGCAGGCGCAACACCGCCCCTTCAAACGTGGCGTCGTAGATGTCCTGCTCCGTGCAGGGACCGTCTTTCAGCTTTTTATCCAGAGCCTCGTGCAGGTAGATCACCATCACCACCCCGGTCTCCACGGCGATACCGTACAGGGCGATAAAGCCGACCCACACCGCCACCGACAGGTTATACCCCAGGGCCGACACCAGATACACCCCCCCCACCAGAGCAAAAGGGACCGAGAGCATGACCATGCTCGCCTCCAGCGCCGAATGAAAGGTGAAGTAAAGCAGTATGAAAATGATGACCATCCCAAGCGGTATCAGCAGCTGCAGACGCGCTTTGGCGCGGACCTGGTTCTCCCACTGTCCGGACCAGGCCACATAGTATCCGGGCGGCAGCTTGAGCTGTTTTTCCAGGGTCTGCTTGGCTTCGGTGACAAAGCCCCCCATGTCGCGGCCGCGAACGTTCAGAAAAACCAGGGAGCGCAGCAGCCCCCCCTCGCTGTTGATTTCGGGGGCGCCGGTTGAAATTTTAAGTTTTGTAACCAGGGAGAGCGGCACCTGGGCCCCCTCCATACTCCCCACCAGAATACGGCGGATGGCGGGGATATTGTCGCGGTAATCGCGCTGGTAGCGGAGACGAATCGGAAAACGGTTTCTCCCGTCAACGGCAGTGGTGAGCATCTCCCCCCCCAGTGCCGTTTCAATAACGGACTGGATGTCGCCGACACTTACGCCGTAACGGGCCGCCGCCTCGCGGTCGATATCGATATCGAGGTAACTGCCGCCGGTGACCCGTTCGGCAACCACGTCGGCCGCGCCGTTAATCGGCTTGAGGATCGCTTCGGCCTGAATCGCCAGATCTTTCAGCACGTTGAGGTCACTGCCGAAGATCTTGACCCCCAGGTCGGTCCGCACGCCGGTGGAGAGCATGTTAATCCGGTTGATGATCGGCTGGGTCCACCCGTTGCGCACCCCGATCTGCTGAAGCTTTGCGTCCAGTTCGGCCACGATGTCGGCTTTTTTGATCCCGGGGCGCCAGCTGCTTTTCGGTTTGAGGATGATGATACTTTCAAACATGGAGACCGGTGCCGGGTCGGTGGAGGTTTCGGCCCGACCGACCTTGCCCAGCACGTGCTCCACCTCCGGCACGCTTTTGATGATGGCGTCCTGCACCTGAATGATCCGCTTGGCCTCGGTAATGGAAATATTGGGCAGCGTGACCGGCATGTAGAGCAGCGACCCCTCATCCAGCGGCGGCATAAACTCGGAACCGAGCCCCATGAACATCGGCACGGCAACCGCCAGCGCCACGAGGTTGAGGGCGATGGTCGTCTTTTTCCAGACCAGCACCCACCGGATCACCGGCGAATACAATCTGATGAAGAAGGTCGAAACCGGGTTGGAACTCTCCGGCGGCATTTTGCCCCGCATGAAGAAATACATCAGCACCGGCACCAGCGTGATGGCGATCAGGGCCGAACCCATCATGGAAAAGGTTTTGGTGAAGGCCAGCGGATGGAACAGCTTTCCTTCCTGCCCTTCCAGCATGAACACCGGTACAAAGGAGAGGACGATGATCGCCAGGGAGAAAAAAATCGCCCGTCCGACCTGCTTGGCCGAGGCGATGACCACCTCCAGGCGCTTGCCGTCCCGCTCCTCCGGCGGCATTTCGGAAAGGTGGCGATAGCAGTTCTCCACCATGATCACACCGGCATCGACAAGGACGCCGATGGCGATGGCGATCCCCCCCAGCGACATGATATTGGAGGTCACCCCCATCAGTTTCATGGTAATGAAGGCGATCAGTACCGAAATGGGCAGGGTCAGCACAATCACCAGGGCGCTCTGGAAGTGCAGCAGGAAGATCAGAATCACCAGCGACACCACGACCGATTCTTCCAGCAGATTTTTCTTCAGCGTATCCACCGCCCGCATGATCAGGTCGGAGCGGTCGTAGGAGACCATGATCTTCACGCCGGGGGGGAGCCCTTTTTCCAGCTCCGTGATATTTGCCTTGACCCGGTCGATGACATCCTTGGCGTTCTCACCGTAGCGCATAACCACGATGCCCCCCACCGCCTCACCTTCGCCGTTCATATCCAGCAGACCGCGCCGGATCGCACCGCCGGTCTGTACCGTCCCGAGGTTTTTTACATAAATCGGCGTGCCGCGCATGTCGGCTCCGACGACGATATTCTCCAGATCCGCTTTCGAGGTGACGTACCCGCGGCCACGGATAAGGTATTCGGCATCAGCCTGCTCAATCAGACGCCCCCCCACATCCTTGTTGGAAGCCTTGACCGCGTCCATGACCTTGGCAACCTTGATGTTGTAGGCGAACAGTTTGGCGGGGTCCAGGTCGATCTGGTATTCCCGCACCAGACCGCCGATGGAAGCCACCTCGGCCACCCCCTGAACGGTATTCAGCTGATAGCGCACGAACCAGTCCTGCAGGGTGCGCAGCTGCTCCAGGTCATACCCCTTCCCTTCAATGGTGTACCAGAACACATGCCCCACACCGGTGCCGTCAGGACCGAGTGTCGGAGTGACGCCCGGGGGGAGGAGCGACGCGGCGTAGTTGAGCCGTTCCAGTACCCGGGTTCGGGCCCAGTAGATGTCAGCCTTGTCTTCAAAGATGACGTAAATCATGGAAAAGCCGAATGCGGAAGAGGCCCGTACGGCACGCACCTGCGGCAGCCCCTGCAGGTTGGTGGCCAGCGGATAGGTTACCTGATCCTCCACGACCTGCGGGGAACGGCCGGGGTACTCAGTAAAAACGATCACCTGGTTGTCCGACAGGTCCGGAATGGCATCCACCGGTGTTTTGTAGACCGACCAGACCCCCCAGGCGATGATCAGGGCGAACATCATCAGGACGATAACGCGGTTACGGGCGGAGTATTCGATAATTTTTTCGATCATTATAGTAGATCCAGTGTACCGTTTAGGTGCAGAGACAGTGCTGCTGTGATTACATCTTCATATCATCCATCGTAATCGCTTTCTTGCCGGGAGCCGGCGGGGTCGGTGCAGGGGGCTGCCCCTTGACGTCCGCTTTTCCCCCCGTATGCTGACTGTGATCGACCGCTCCGCCACCTTTCAGCTGCGATTCGGAGTCAATCAGATACGCCCCGGATACGGCAACCTTGTCCCCTGCAGCAAGTCCGGAAAGAATCTGGACTTTATCATCGGTTTGCTGGCCAAGCCGGACGTCCCGTGGCTCAAACATTCCGGGAGCTGTTTCCACCCAGACGGTCTGGCGCTTGCCGCTGTCCATGACCGCCGAGACCGGAACGACAATGGCCGTACCAAGCGGCACCTTGATAAGCGCTTTGACAAACATGTCCGGCTTGAGTTTCATGCCCGGATTCGGCATTTCAACCCGCACTTTGACCGTTCTGGTTTTGGGATCAAGGAACGGGTAGATAAATGCCACCTTCCCGATGAACGGCTTGCCCGGATAGGACTGGGACTGGATTTCGACCTGCTGGCCGACCCTGATGTTGGAAAATTCGTTTTCATACACCTCGATCTCTACCCAGACAGACGAGATATCGGCCACATTGAACAGCACCTCACCCACGTTGACGTACTGTCCCTTCTGCACCATCTTCTCAATGACAACACCGGATTGCGGCGTATAGATCGGTATGCGGATATTCGGCTTGCCGGCTTTCTCCAGTTCGTCGATCTGGCTTTCCTTCACCCCGAACAGCATCAGGCGCTGTTTGGCAGATTGCACGAGCCCCTCCCCGTTTCGGGAGATCGAGGGGATCGGCGACCCCTTCAGCTGTTCACGACTCCTGACCGCCAGCAGATATTCCTGCTGGGTGGCCACCAGATCGGGTGAGTAGATTTCGGCCACCGGCTTGTCCCTGCTGATGTACGCACCGACAGTGCTGACATTGAGCTGATCGATCCGCCCGGCGATCCAGGCGGTTACCTTGGCCTGGCGGGACTGGTCATACTGGACGATCCCGACGGCGTTGATCTCTTTGTTGAGGGCGGCCTGTTTCACCACCAGCGTGGCCACATTGGCCATGACCCGCTGGGTCGGAGAAAGGGATACGTGGCCGAGCATATCGGCCTGCTGTTTTGATGGGGGAGTCGCCGACCGGGCTGATGTATCTATTTTTTTGATCAGTTCCATGCCGCAGATCGGGCAGGTCCCCGGTTTGTCCTTGATGATGAACGGGTGCATGGAACAGGTATAGAGGGTCTTGGCAGCATGTTCCAATTTGGAATGACCATCACCGTCATCTTTGAGCCACCCGTTTTTGTACAGCCAGCCTCCGCCGACCAAAACGGCAAGTATCAGGAGTGTCAGCGGAAGTGCTATTTTCTTGTTCAGGGCCATGGACATACCTCGTTGATGATGACTGCTAGTGGTGGTGTAACGGTTCGGATACCGGAACTGGCGGAGCGAGGGGCGGCACCGGCGGCGCCGCAGGGAGATCGGCGCCGATTGCCGCCTCAAGCTGCGCCAGTTTCATCATGTATTCAGCCTGGGACTGGTACAGTTCCCGCTCGTAATTGAACAGGTTGAGCCGCCCGTCCAGCAGGGTCAGAAAGTCGACCTTGTTGACACGGTAGCTGATCACTGCCGACTCCAGTGATTGCTCCGCCTGGGGGATTATCCCCCCCTGGTAGAGTTCCACCAGTTTCTTCAGGCGATCCAGCCGGGAAAGAGTGTCGCTGATGCTGAAAGAGATGCTGTTCTTCAGGCCGTTCAGCTCTTCTGTCGTCATGCTTGTCTCTGACATGGCTTCAGCCAGCATCGACCTGCGGCGCTCCTGCTGAAACGGCAGGTTGAACGTCACCCCGACGGAGAACATGTTATACCCCGGGTCGTTGGCCATGTCGTTCGACACCGCCTGGCGGAACATATATTCAAGGGAAAGATTGAAATCGGGATAGAACTCCTTCTGCGCCAGACGGTGCGCCGCCTCCCCCTTGCTGGCGAGGCTGGTCAGGCTCTTGATCTGGGGGCGTTTTTCAAGGGCGATTCCGTTCAGCTGTTCAGCCGAAAGAGCAACGGACGGCAGGGTAAAATCAGCGATTGGCCCGACCGGAGTCGTGCCGGGACGATACAGCAGGTAATTGAGGTTTGCCGCCAGACTTGTACGCTGCTGCCGGATGGCTATCTGCAGGTCCAGCATCTTGGATTTCTCCAGACCGGCCTTGTAGATATCCTGCTGTACCCCCTGCCCGACGGAGTATTTCGATTCCGCAATAGTCACAAAATCGGTCAGGATTTTCAGATTTTTATCAATTATTTCAGCAGACTTGTCCACAGCCCATATCTGGTAACAGGTCTCCTTGACCATGCGGACCAGTTCGAGCGTCCGCTCTTCAACCGCCCATTTGTAGGACTCCGCTTCATACCGGGCCACCTCCTGCCTGATGGCCCGCTTGCCCCAAAAGGGGAGTTGCTGGGAGATGCCGATGACCTTTGCCGTCTGTGGGTCGGTGCCGCCAAGAGAAAACGGCTGCCGGGCCACCAGATTCTGTAGTTTGAACATGACCATCGGGTCTTCCAGAGTGCCAGCCTGACTGGCTTTGCTGGCAAACATCCGCCAACGGGCCTGGGAAGATTTCAATTCGGGATTATTGGCAACGGCAACAGTGACCAGATGAGTCACCTCTTCGAGCGGTGGCTTTACCTCTTCACCCCCCGCCAAGACAGGAACAGAAAAAGAGAGCAGCAGTACGGAAAGGATATAGATGTTTTTCATGGGAACTCCGAACTCACGGGCATCACAGCACAGCTTCAGTCTATCACAGATCGCACCGGTTACCTGCGCGCCGATGAGATTCATGAATTAATTCTGCATTTCCACCATTCCGTCTTTCAGGTGGATGGTCCGGTCCGAATAGGCGCCGTTCTCCGGATTATGGGTGACCATAACGACGGTCTGCCCGGCGTCGTTAAGCCGGCGGAAGAGGTTCATGACATCTGCGCTGGTTTTCGAATCAAGGTTGCCGGTCGGCTCATCAGCAAGGAGAATCTGCGGGTTGTTGACGATGGCCCGGGCAATGGCAACCCGTTCCTGTTCGCCGCCCGAAAGCTGGTTCGGCAGCCGGTCGAGCTTGGCACCGAGACCGACCAGGTCGAGGGCATCACCGGCGGCTTTTTTTTGTGCAGCGGAGCTCATGGTGACGATTGCCAGCGGCAGCATGACATTTTCAATGGCGGTCAGATAGGGGATCAGGTGGAATGACTGGAACACAAACCCCAGCTTCTGGGCCCGGAAATCGGCCAGCTTTTCGCCCGGCAGCTGATACAGCTGCACGCCGGCCATCTCCACCTCTCCGACAGTCGGGTGGTTCATCCCCCCCAGCACCGAAAGGAGCGTGCTCTTGCCCGAACCGGACTGCCCCATTATGGTGATGAATTCACCCGCTTCAATGCCGATATCAACGCCACGCAGCGCCTCGACAACATCAGAACCGCTGGTATAGTGTTTTTTCAGACCTGTTATGGTGATGAGTGACATATATCCTCGAAATAGTTTCAGTATTGGGGGTGGGGCCTATAGCGCCCGAAGCGCCTCTGTCGGATCCATTTTACTGGCGTGCAGCGCCGGATACAGGCTCGCCAGCAGGCCGAGCGTCACCGCCAGCCCCACCGACCCGCAAGCCACGGTCATATCCCAGACCAGGTGGGCATTCCTGCTTTCAGCCATAAACGGCAGTGTCAGCGCGGCGCCCCCCATGCCGATGCCATATCCCGATAGGCCGGCCAGCAGACTGACCAGAGCCGCCTCCAACAGGATGATCCGCATGATATGACTTTTGCGGAAACCGATGGCCCGGAATACGCCGATTTCCACCGTCCGCTCGTTGACACTGCCCATCATGGTGACAAAGACGATCAGCGAGCCGATGAAAACGACTACCCCGGCCATGGCGTAGGAGAACCGCTTGAACTGGTCCAGCGCCTTGAGCCGCCCCTCTACCACCTGCTGGATGGCCGATACCCGTGCATCGGGCAGCTTTTCGGCGATCTGGGTAACCATGTCTCCGATCGGGCAGCCGGAGCAGAGTGCGGCCACTTCGGCCAGGGTTATTTTCCCCTCTTTCCCCAACAGCTTCTGAGCCCGTGACAGGTTGGCAAAAACAAGGGCGTCATCCTGCGAACCGGTCTGGTCGAGAACTCCGGAGACCTTGAACGATTCACCTTTTATAGGTATGGTGTCACCGGGGCCCGCATTAAGCACCCGGGAAGCATCGCTCCCCAGCAGCACGTCCCTGTCTCCCGTGGGGGCATCACCAAAAATTTTCCACCACTGCTTCATCTTCAGCTCGCTGGCAAAATTGACGCCGACCAGCAGAACATCGTGACCTGCCACCGTGACGCCGCCCAGCACCTTTGGCGCGACGGCCGAAATATTTTTGCCGTTGGCAATAGTCTTGATCTTCAGCAGATCCTCTTCCCTGATTTCCCGTTGATCGAAGGTGACCCCCCCCAGACTGATGCCGCCATAATTCATGGAGAGGCCGTTACTCCGGGGAGTAATCAGAATATTGGCGCCGAATTCATCCATCTTCCGCTCAATGTCGCTGGACATTGAGCGTGTCAGGGTAACGAGGGTGACAATGGTGGCGATCCCGACGGTCAGGCCGATCGTCAGAAAGGCCATTTTGGCTTTGCGGCGTTTCAGGTTGTTGAGGGAGATGGTGTGCAGTTTCATCAGAAGTATCCCGCGCCGCCCTTCAGGTCGCTTGCCTTGATCGTGATGGAGCCTCCGTTTTGCTGGTGCGGCAGATACCCCGGATTGCAGCCGCCGCTGGCGTTCGGGCCGAGACGGTTGATGGAGAACTTCTGGTTGCAGTTATTGCAGTTCATCTTGTCGCCCAACTGTTCATACCCTTTTTTCGCTCGATAGCATGAATCACAGGCATCAAAGGCGGTCCGGACAGTGCCGTCAGAGGCCTTGACGACAAAGAAGGCGATCTCTTTGCCCCCTTCGTCAAATTTATAGAACCGGGCTTTACCGTCAGCCAGTTTTGCTACCGGCAGCGTAATTATACCGTTGTTGGCCTTTACCTTTTCGTACTTACCCAGAGAGAACGCCTGCACCGTAACCGCGCCACAGAGGAGAACCGCCAGCACTGCAAGCCCCGTTACCCCTGATGTTATCCGTTTAATTGTCAACATATTTCTCCTAAAGTTTGCTTTGTTTGAGTGAACCGCAGCAGCAACCTCTGCCGGACCCCGCATCGGGGTGCGACTCGAAACTGACCCTGAAACCGAGCAGTACCAGAAACGTCACCGCAACGAAAATCAGGGCAATTGTGAAATTCCTGTTTCTCATTGCTACTTAACCGTATACCAGAATTTTGCCTGACGGCTTCTGCCGTCCTTCAGCAGAAACTTGCACATGACGCCGTATTTACCGCTTTTGGAAAGGACAAAGTCGGCACCGAAATGCCCGTGCATCCCAACCAGCTCCTTCGTCTGGACGCTCTTGTCAGGGTTCTGCACCTTAACCGCAACGGTCCCTTCGGATAGGCCCTTACCGCTCTTGACGTCTGTGAAAGTCACTGAAATATGGTGGGTCTCTGCGACCCCTTTGGGCATTTCCATACCCATTGCCTTCATGGCAGCGGCCATGGTCTGCACGTTGAATGTGGCCTTGACACCATCAACGACCTCCTCATGGGCAGTGGTTGATCCATGTTCCTGCCCGTGAGCGCTGTGATCCATGGCACCTGCGGCAAGCGGGGACGAAAGGGCGGCAACGGCCGCTGCGAGTACGACGAGTTTTTTCATTGGGATCTGTCTCCTCTGATAGCTGAATAGTAACGTACCATCAGGAGCAGATAGTGTGCCAATTCATAACGCACCGAAATAATTGATATATTGTTTCTGAGGGGGGTGTGCGCTGTGGAATATTCCACAGCGGTGGAAGGATATTCTTCAACTGCAGGATCACCCTGTCGTCAGCGGTTGATGCGCTGCTCCAGCTCAAGGTCAAGCTGTTTCAGCCGTTCAAGACTCTGGCGCATTTCCCGGTTGTCGCGGCTCAGGGAAAGGTTCTGATCTTTCAGGTTCTTCAGCTCACGCTGCCGTTTGCGAAGATAGGTATGAAGCTGGGCAGACTGCCTGGTCCAGATACTGTCGGGATATTTGTCTGACAGGCGGTCCAGCAGCGCCTGTGCCCGCAGGAGGCCCTTACTGTTGTCCTCTTTCAGACTGAGCAGCGCCAGGCGAAAAAGTGCTTCATCGGTCACACCGGACACCGGTTCGGCATCAACAACCTTGCCAAGCAGGTCGTGCGCCGTCTGTTCGTTCCCCGAGCGAAGCTGGTCAAGTGCCGCACCGAGATCACGCCCCTGCTGGGATAAGGCAAAATAGCGGGACATACCGCCAGTGAGGCCCGCACATCCTGCCGTCATCAGTGCCGTAGCCAGCACCCCGATGAATATACACTGTTTAAACAGCATGAAGACCCGCCCCCCGTACGACGATAAAGTTGCTGCCGGCCGTCCCTTTAACATGGTCTTTAACCCCGGCTGCTGCGGTGGCAATTTCAGCCGCCGTTGCATAATCCCCCGGATGACAGGCAAGGGCGGCGATCGAAATCGAAACCAACGGAAATTTCCTCGGCACGCCGTAGCGATCTATCCCGTTGATTGCTCCGGCAGCTTGGTCTTCAGCAGAGTAGTACGCCGGAACCATGGCGTCAAAATCGTTGATGATCATCCGGCAGGCGGCATCTGTCTTGTCAGCACTGATAATGGCGACAAAGTCATCGCCGCCGATGTGTCCCACAAAAGCGTCCGGATCGTTAATCCGCAGGACGGCATCATGGATCAGCCGGGCGGTTTCCTTGATCAGTTCACTCGCCTTGATATACCCGTAGCGATCGTTATAGGACTTGAAATTATCCAGATCCAGATAGCACATCACAAAGGACGATTTTTCCCGCAGTCGCCGGTTTAGAGAGCGCTCTATGGCGATATTGCCCGGCAGGCGTGTCAAAGGACTGGCGTCGAGACTGATCTGTTCCAACTCCTTCAGCCGTTCCGCCATGCGTAAAAAATCCTGCGCCAGGGTTCCGATTTCATCTCCCGCCGGGATGCCCGGGTCGTGGTCAAAATCGCCGGCGGCTATGCGGTGGGTCGCCCGCTGGAGCTTGCCGATGGAAACGGCAAAGGTATAAATCATCAAAAAGGAGATCACGACGGCGGTGGCAACCCCACCGACCGCAAGCACGGTTGCAATGAAGACGGTTCGTGACTCCTGGGCGCTGGATTCTTTCAGTTTACGATCAAGAGAGCGCTTCTGCTCCGCTCTCAGCTGCTCGAAGGCATTCTTTACCCCCTCGGCGGTCTGCCGCAGTGCGGCGGGGGTGACCTCCTGCCCGGCATACATCTTTCCCGCCAGATCAGCATAACCGGCATACTCGGCTGTCAGGAGCGCAAAAGCGTTCCCCTGCCCCATCTGCCGGAGAGACGCCATCCCTTCCAGAAATTTGACCGCGTTTCGCTCGAACAGCTCACGGAATTCGGGCTGTTTCAGAATCTGATATCTGCCGGCAAGCCGCTCCTGAGCCAGCATGACTTCATGCAGTGAAATGGTCGTTGTCGCTGCCGCCAGGTCGTTACGGGCAATGTTCACCTGCATCCGATGCATGGACCCCATACTGACGATTGCATACATCAAAGCAGCCAGCATAAAAACACCGCTGACCAGGAAGCTGATGATCATTTTCTGAATAAGGGTGCGTTGGGGGAAATAACGGAGCGGCATATAAATAACCTCTTGGACGCAGTATATCACACGGTGCTTGCGAACGGTGTTGTTTCAGAATGGCGGGCGGAATAGCGGGGGGAGTTCTGTCGGTCAAGGAGGCATGATCCCGTACTTCTCCATCCGGTAGATAAGCGTATGGCGGGGGATTCGAAGGAATTTGGCTGCAGCGGTCTGGTTCCAGCCATTGCGCGCGAGCGCCTCGACGACGACCTCCCGTTCCAGCTGCTCCAGCGAATAGCCTTCCTCCGGCAGGTTGAACACACGGCCGGAGTGTGCCGGTGTACCGGGACCTGCAGTGCCGGCGCGTATTTTATCCGGCAGATCGTCCCGGGTAATCGTGTCGGTGACACGCATGATCAGGAGGCGTTCCACCAGATTTTCCAGCTCGCGCACGTTACCCGGCCACCGGTAGGAGCTAAGGGCTGCCATGGCACTGTTTTCAAAGAGCACCCGGTCAGCGCCGTGTTTGCCGCAAAAATAGCGCAGCAGCAGGGCGATATCGTCACGCCGCTCCCGCAGCGGCGGCAGGTGAATCGGAATAACCGCCAGACGATAGTAGAGATCTTCACGTAATGAGGAGGAAGCAAGCGCTTTCTCCACATCCAGATTGGTGGCGGCCACTACCCGCACATCCAGCTTAGAGGGCTTTGAGCCGCCAACCGGCTCAACAACGCGCTCCTGCAGTACCCGCAACAGCTTGGGCTGCAGTTCCAGCGGCAGTTCACCCACTTCATCCAGAAAAATGGTTCCCCCGTCCGCCAGTTGAAACTTGCCCGGTTTGTCCTTTATGGCGCCGGTAAACGCGCCGCGAACATGGCCAAACAGTTCACTTTCCAGCAGATCGCGGGGAATGGCAGCACAATTGACGGCAATGAAGGGTGCATCCCGCCGGCTGCTGTGGCGGTGGATTGAGCGGGCCACCAGCTCCTTGCCGGTCCCCGATTCTCCGGTAATCAGCACCGACGCATCAGTATCTGCGACCTTGCGGACAATCTCGAAAACCCGTTCCATAATTTTTGAGGAACCAACAATGGTACGGTAATCCGCCTTATCCGAGAGTTCGTCCCGCAACCGCACGTTCTCGGCAGCCATCCCCCTGAACTGAAGCGCCTTGGCGACAATCAGTCGCAGTTCATCCCTGTTGAACGGCTTGGTTATGTAATCGTACGCCCCCGCCTTCATGGCTTCCACAGCCAGATCAACCGTGCCAAAAGCGGTAACAATAATCACCAGCGCATCAGCGGCACGCTCTTTCACCGCGTTCAGCACCTGCATGCCATCCATCCCGGGCATCTTCATGTCGGTGATCACTAAATCCGGGGACTCCTCGGCAAACAGCGCCAGCCCCTCCTCACCACGTGCCGCAGACACCACCCGGTAGCCCGCTTCCTGAAGGTTGTACTCTACAACACGCCGCAGGGACGTATCATCGTCTATTATCAGTATGGTATATGCCATGGGTTTCACCGTGCCTGCAGTGCAGGCAGCTTGACCAATATAGTGGTGCCGTGTCCGACAGTACTTTCAACATGCAGCGAGCCCCCGTGACCTTCAATAATCTTTCTGGTAATGGCAAGCCCGAGGCCGGTTCCATCTGCCTTGGTAGTGTAAAATGGCTCGAAGATTCTCGGCAGGGTTTCGGCATCTATCCCCGCACCGGTGTCACAGAATCTGATTTCGCACATTCCGTGCGCATCATCTGTCCGGCTGAGTGTGCTGGATATGGCCAGACGACCGCCTTCAGGCGTCGCCTGCAGGGAATTGATCACAATATTGAGAAAAGCCTGGCGCAACTTGTCACCGTCACCCTTCACAACCAGGTCATCGGCAGGAGAATCAAGGATGAGAGAAACCCGTCGCTCCCTGGCATCGTTGGCGACCAGCTGGGCGACCGTTTCCAGTTCGGCTTGAACGCGGCAGCGGGCCATGTCAGTCGGCAGCGGGCGGGCCATACGTAAAAAGTCCTCCACCACCCGGTTGAGGCGTTCGGTCTCCCTGATCTGAATATCAATGAATTCATATTTCGGGTCACCTGGTTTGTAGTCATCCCTGAGAATTTCGGCCGTGCCGCGAATGGAGCCCAGTGGATTACGGATTTCATGGGCAAGAACCGCCGCCATTTCACCCAGAGTCGACAGTTTTTCAGCACGGCGCAGATTCTCCTCAATGGCCAGTATCTGCTCAGACTGTTCCTGAAGCTTTTTGTACGATATTTCAAGCCCGTCGGCGGTTTTCTGAAGTTCTATACTCCGCTCTCTCTCGCGCTGCGCCAGGAGGCCGGTCACCCCGCCGACTATGTTGTAGAGTACGATTTCAAGGTATTTTTCCAGCTCAAGTGTCAGCTGACCACCCCATTGAAACAGAATATGCGGGGCATAGACCACGCTGACGGCGAGGGAACAGGCCAGACCTCCGCGCAGACCGAACCAGATGGCGGACAGAATAACCGGCAGATAATACAGCCGCTGGAAGATGTCGTGAAGATAATGGAGGTGAAGCGGTGTCAGGTAATGGAGCATGCTGATTGCCGTTATGAACAGTATCAGCAGCACCACCCGTATGATCGTCTGGTTTTTCATGTTAGTAATTTATAGCGCACAGTGGGCAGATTACAAGAAAAATGGTTCCGCTCCCCGTGTCTGGCCGATTTTAGAGTTATCCCGCCTCAAATATGTTCACTTTAAACACCGCTTGATTTTTTTGCGATCACTTGGTATATTTTAGCAGTCACTCAGGTAGAGTGCTAAAAGTATTGTGGAAGAGGTGAAGAATCATGGTAGCCCAGTTGCCTGTTGTAGCAGATAGCCTTCGATTGTATATGAATGAAATCCGCAAGTTCCCGCTGTTGAGCGAGGAGGATGAGCATTCGTATGCGGTTTCATTTTATGAAGACAAAAAACTGACAGCGGCACATACCCTTATTACATCCAATCTGAGATTCGTGGTGAAGGTTGCGTACGAATTCCGGCACTACGGCCTGAAGATGCTTGATCTTATTCAGGAGGGAAATATCGGATTGATGATGGCCGTCAGGAAGTTCAATCCGTACAAGGGTGTCCGTCTGATTTCCTATGCCGTATGGTGGATCAAGGCGTATATCCAGAATCATATTATCTCATCCTGGAGCCTCCTCAAGATCGGCACAACACAGGCGCAACGGAAGCTGTTCTTCAAACTCCGCCAGGCAAAAAGTGCACTTGTCGGAGCAAATGGTGAAGAGGAAGAGGGGCCGAGCGCCGCACAGTCATTGCACGTTTCAGAACAGGAGTTTCTTGAAATGGAGCAGCGGATGCAGGGTGATTGTTCGCTCAACGCAGAAATCCCCGGCGGTGACGGAGCAAATGCTCTTGATTCTCTTGCTGATGACCGACTCAATCAGGAAGAGTTGCTGGCCGATTTACAGGAGAGTCAAAATCTGCAACAAAAGGTTGCTGAAGTCGTCAGTCGGCTGAATGAAAAGGAACGCTACATCGTCGAAAAACGGATTACAGCGGATGAGCCATTAACCCTTCAGGAAATTGCCAGCCATTTTTCAATATCACGTGAACGGGTCAGGCAGATCGAAGAAGGCGCTTTGCGAAAAACAAAGCAGGCCCTTTTACCACTGCTGGCGGCCTAGCCTCCCCTCTCCTCACATAAAGTCTGTTTAAAAAAGGTGGGCCGGAAAACGGGCTCATCTTTTTTATTTCATAATTAGTGCTTGACTTCCACAGGATTATTCTTTAAATACACAAGTTCCGTTTTCTTTCTCTACAGAAAAAGCGCCGGCCCCGTTAGCTCATACTGGTAGAGCAGCTGACTTGTAATCAGCAGGTGATCCGTTCGATTCGGATACGGGGCTCCACATATAATGCAGTACGCAACACGTTGAGATCATCCCTGGAGGGATTCCCGAGCGGCCAAAGGGAACAGACTGTAAATCTGTCGTCAGCGACTTCGGAGGTTCGAATCCTCCTCCCTCCACCATACAATCATCGGGAAACAGATAGCCGTGACGACCCCAGGAGACTGATAGTCAATAAAACTGGTAAGTTACAGCTTTCAGTGTTTTCCACAAATCTTCGTCTGGTAGTGCGGGAATAGCTCAGTTGGCTAGAGCGTCAGCCTTCCAAGCTGAGGGTCGCGGGTTCGAGTCCCGTTTCCCGCTCCAGTAATACGTGCCCACATAGCTCAGGAGGTAGAGCACTTCCTTGGTAAGGAAGAGGTCTCCGGTTCGAGTCCGGATGTGGGCTCCATTTACTAACATACGCACATAATTCAATATTCAAGCAGCATCACTAACAGGTCATATACTCAGGAGGGCCTTTCTCATGGCGAAGGCAAAGTTCGAACGTAATAAAACACACGTAAACATCGGCACAATCGGTCACGTTGACCACGGCAAAACAACTCTGACCGCTGCCATCACTAAAGTATTGGCTGGCAAGGGCCAGGCTGAGTACAAAGCCTTCGACCAGATTGACAAC
>CAIOXL010000136.1 GCA_903862245.1 uncultured Geobacteraceae bacterium
GATCAATGGTATGTCACTCAGCAGATACACCTTGCTCTTGTCGTTGTTGTCGGAGCGCTGGATCAGGCCGCCGATGACGCTGGTTTCGTTATCTTTCAGGCTGAGTACGGTTTCAAGATTGCGGGTTCCGATTGTGACTACGGTCGTTAATCCGTCGGCGCCGACTTTCTCTTTGGTCAGGATTGAGCTGACTTCCAGATTCAGTTTGATGGTTATTTCGTTGTTGAGTTGAATCGTCGGTTCGGCATTGACTTTTACCCCCACATCCACATACTGGACGTTTACCTGTGACACGGTCCCGTTCAATGTTGTCGTTGTGATCGGAACTCTGGTGCCGACGTTGAATTTGGCTTTTTCCTTGTTTTTTACCCGGATTTTCGGGTTTGACAGG
Organism: uncultured Geobacteraceae bacterium; assembly: GCA_903862245.1. Taxonomy (GTDB): domain Bacteria; phylum Desulfobacterota; class Desulfuromonadia; order Geobacterales; family Pseudopelobacteraceae; genus JACRCG01. The sequence continues at coordinate 392 of CAIOXL010000136.1, forward strand.
ACTTCGCCATTGGCCAGTGTTTTGCCGAGGTTGAAGGTCGCATTCGGTACGGTGACGTATCCACCGAATCCTTTCATACTGAACGCACGCACCAGGTTTGTGATGTCACCGCCACCCGTTGTTATCGTGGTGGTTCCGGAGGCCGCAGTTGTCGTGGCACCGACGAGGGATGTGGCCATCAGTTTGTTGTCCGGAGAAAAGGCTCCCAGCTGCATCTTGTAGTCACTCAGCAGCAGGCCGATATTTTCAGCATTTTTATCACTGATCTCCATTACCTCAACATCGAGGACAACCTCCGCGTCCGGCATGTCATTGGCATCAAGGATCTTTTCCACAACCGCAACGACGTCTTCTGTGTCGCGAACCACAATCGAGTTGGACTCTTCGTTCACATACGCCTTGCGTACCTGGATCATGGTGCGGATCAGGTTGATCGCTTTTTTTGCGTCCATATAGTTGAGGTGGAACGTGCGCAGCACCATGTCGTCATATTGTTTACTCTTCTCCGGCGAGTTCATAAAGAGCAGCACGGTCGTTTCGTTAAGATTTTTCGCACTCAGTTTGTTCATGTTGGCGAGCAGGTCAAGTGCCTGCGCAAATGACGCATTGTCGATATATATTGAGATCGGTGCATCTTTGACCGTTTCATCGAAGACAAAGTTAATTCCGGAAAGCTGGGTCAGGATGGAGAAGACATCTTTCAATTTCGCCTCTTTAAATTTGAGGGTTATCGGTTTGGCGGATTTCACGCGCAGTTCATACCCTTCCAGTTTGCTCTTGCGCAGCTGGATAATCCGGTTCAGGGCAGCCTGATATTCCGTGTTTTTGGGAAACAGTTCTGCTGCTCTGATGTATTGACGGTGGGCATCTTTCAGTTTGTTCCCTTTTTCAAATTCCTGTCCTTCCTGAAACGCCTGCTGTGCTTCCTTGTACCGGGTCGCAATGTCGATTTGCTGTCTGAAACGGTCCTGGGTCGCATCAATTCCCTGTGCCGCCTGGAATTCCGTCAAGGCGGCGGCATAGTTCCCTTTGGCTGCTAATGACATTCCCTGCTGGTACCGCTGTTCGGCCGCTTTCTGGCGAACTTTCAGGAATTGAACCCGGGGGGCGTTGACCGTCGGATCGCTTTTGAAGGATTCCGCATACCGGTACATCGCGTCTTCGTATTTCCCATCCGCCTCCAGTTTCTCCGCTGCTTTGTACGTGATTGAAGCGGGAGAGGCACAGGCGGATAGCAGGCCGAAAGCAAGTAATAGTGTAACGTGTAAGGTGTATTTCAGGTAGCGCATTGAGTGCGTCTCCTTGGATAAAGTCTGTTATTTTGCCGTGATAAGCGGCTTGTTTTCTATCAGGGGGATAACGATCTGGTCGCCGGTATCGGTGACCGTCAGCGTGAGTGCCCGATCGGTAATTTCAGATGCTTCGTAGCGTTCGGCAATCGTATCCCCTTTTTTCACCAGGAGTATGTCTTTCTCTTTGGCAAGAAATATCGTTCTTGCCGACCCTTTTTTCAGAAAACCCAGGAACGTGAAGCGAGCCAGCGGAGCTGCTTCGGGTTGAATTGTTACCGGTACTGCTACTGCTGCCGGAGGGGGTACAATCACCGGAGGCTGTTTGCCGGCCATGGCGCTCCGTTTGACCGCCTTTTCCTCATCGATAAACAGAGGTTTGAATATGTTGCGATGATACCCTTTGAATCCGGACGGCGCCTTGTCGAGCTGTAAGGTGTTCACTCTGGTGCCGTCGTCCGCACTCCGCGGGGTTGTTTTCGGTGC
>CAIOXL010000137.1 GCA_903862245.1 uncultured Geobacteraceae bacterium
AAAACGTACACTAAAATCAGTAAAAACGCAAGCGAAAAACAACCTTTATATCAATAATATCAGACTGTTACGCCAGTTTATGAAACAACCGATATGCCGGACTCGATGCTATAAAGCCCGACAGACTCCTAGCCGCACTCATCATCGGCATTATCCTCTCGGTTCGTATCTCCCTGTCTATTACCAAACCGCTCCAGGATTGTGTCGAAGCGGCACAGAAAATCAGTGAGGGGGATATCTCCGTTTCGCTGGATACATCAGCCGGAGATGAAACCGGGGTGCTCCAGCAATCAATGGCAAAGATGGCGGACGCCATCAGGCTGATGATTGTTGACACAAAAGTACTTTCAGCCGCTGCCGTGGCCGGCAAACTGGCGACCCGGGCTGACGCGGAAAAGCATCAGGGGGAGTTCCGCAAGATTGTACAGGGCTTTAACGACACACTGGACACGGTGATAGCACCGATCAACGAAGTGCGCGGCATCCTGGAGGCGATGGCGCAGGGTGAACTGAACCGACGCATGACCGGGGAGGTGCGGGGCGAATTTGCTGTACTCAAGGAAAGCCTGAATAATACTCTGGCAGCCTTCTCCGCTGCCATCGGCAACATTACTCTGAACGCCCGTCAGGTCGCCGCCGCTTCGGCGCAGACATCCGGGGCCGTCAGCCTGATTTCCGATGGTTCCCAGAACCAGTTTAACTCCGTCGTGCAGGTTGCCACTGCGGTCCGCCAGACGGGGGCATCCATTGCAGACATATCCCGCAGCACTGAAGAGGCGAGTCTGCGCGCCAAGGATTCCGTTCTGTTTGTTCTGGAAGGGCAGGCGAGAATGGGGCAGATGGTTGAAGCGGTGAACAATATCGCCACCAACAGCGAGAAGATCAACAAATTCACCGCAGTGATCGAAAAGATAGCCACCAAGACAAACCTGCTTTCCCTGAATGCAGCCATCGAGGCGGCCCGCGCCGGTGAGCATGGCAAGGGATTTGCGGTCGTTGCCGAGGAGGTCGGCAAACTTGCCGCGAGTGTTGCCGAATCAACCCAGGAGATCGTTCTTCTGGTCAATCAGGCGGCAAAGGATGCCAACCATGCCGTACTCGCTGTTAACGAGATCAGCGGCGGTATGGGCAAAATCAGTGAAGATGCCCTGCAGACGGAATCCATGCTGCAGCGCATTTCCGTTGCCCTTGAGGAACAGAGTGCAGCGGTGCAGGAAATAAACGCCAACATTGTTTCGCTTAACAGAGTCGCGGAGTCAAATGCTGCCGCCGCAGAAGAAATAACCGCCACTGTGGTTGAACTGGCGCTGCTTGCGGACAATACGCGCAAGGAAGCGGAGCGGTTCAGGGTGTAGCACCCCGCACAGAACATGAACTCCAAACAGAACATCGTACATATGCTCATGCAGGAAGTGGAGCGGCGTTACGGAATCGCGCCGGGCGATCAGGTGGAGCGCAGACTGGTGCGTATCTTCAAACCGATGGCCACTGCAGATCTTGTCTGCTGGGGGCGGACACTGCTCTCTCCGGATGCCGCCGAGTCGGAATGGCTCTCTCTGGTGGAGTGCCTGACCGTGCATGAAACATATTTTAACCGTGACAAGGAACTGATGGCGGTTCTGGCAGCGGAGATTCTGCCGAGGATGTTCGAGCGGAAAAAATTGTCCGGGGACCTTCGGCTGCGCATCTGGTCGGCGGGGTGTTCCAGCGGTGAGGAAACCTACAACCTGGCAATGGTGGTGCTGCTGGCCATGAAAAATGCGGGGTGTGCGCGGGAGTGCCGTGACGGCTCAATCGTGCCGCTGACGGGCTGGAACATCTCCGTCGTGGGCAGCGACATCTCGTCACAGATGATCCGCATGGCCAGAAACGGCACCTACTCTACGGTTAAAATGGGTTCCTTCCGCACGATGGATCCCCTGCTGTGGCGTTTCTTTGACCAGCTCGAGGATGAGGGGGGGGCGAACTTCGAAGGGCGGAGTATGCGTGTCAAAAGCTCCATATCAGAGATCACCCGCTTCCGTCAACACAACCTTCTTGAACCGCTGCCGGAGGAGCCGTTTGATCTGATACTCTGTCGTAATGTACTGATATATTTTGATAAATATAAAGCAACCGTGCAGACGCATCTCTGCTCCAGTCTGGCACCCGGCGGGACACTGGTGCTGGGGGTGACAGACACTCTGCTGCACCGCCCCGCTCTTGAACCGCACCATCGGGGTGGGGTCTTCTGGTATGTGAAACCGGCAGCCGGAGGTTTACAGTGAAAATTGTGGTGTTTCAGGCGGGTGACCAGCTGTATGGGGTTGCAGCCGCCACGATTGAGGAAATTATTGACCCGGTGCCGGTAACGCCCCTGCCGTTCGTTTCCCCGGAGGTGGAAGGTCTTATCAATGCGGCGGGGAGAATCTACCTGCAGCTCAGCCTTGAGCGGCGGTTGAACCGGGAAGACGTGTCTGGTCCGGATGGCGGCGCGGTTATCATGTTCACTACAGGCCGGGGCCACTGTGCCTGCCGGGTCACGAGGACAATCGCCCGGATTGATGTTGAGGTGGCGGCTGTTTTTCCGCCGCCAGCGGAGTACGGCAACGATATGGCCGTAACCGGTCTGTTTTACCGGGATGGTCTGCCGGTGCTGCTTCTGGAGCCGGAGCACCTGCTGCTGCCGCAGAAGTGCAAGGATGTGGTGGATTCCCCCTGCCCGGTTCCTGTCTCGGGAGGAGCCGGAGACAGCCTGCCGCAGCCGGATGCGGTGCAGGATACCGGTTTCCCCAGTGTTGTCTGTACCTGCGGCACCGAATTGTTTGCGTTCCGCTTCGATGATGTGATCGAAGTGGCGGCAAGCGAAGATCTGACGCCGCTGCCGGATACTGGCCCGGAAGGAACGACGGTTGCGCTCTGGCGGGGGATGCCGCTGCCGCTGCTCGACATCTGTCCCCTTCTCGTCGGGGAAGGGGTGAGAACGGTGCCGTTTACGCTGGTCGTACGTATTGGTGACCGTCTGGCCGGCCTGCAGGTGGAGCAGATTTTCGGAATAAAGCGGGTGACCTCCGCTTCACACTGTCCACCGACGGTCGGGCAGGAGCTGCTGGAAGCGGGTGTCGTCGCGCAGGACGGCGCTCCGGTAACACTGATCAATCGTGCCGCCCTGGCAGCGTCGGCGTACGCGGACCCGCTGCACATATGGTTCAGGTCCAACAGGGAAAAACTTGCCGGAAGCGTCGCCAGGAAGCCCCCGGCTGCTATAAAAAAACGGATGGTGCTGTTCCGGCTTGGTGAAGAACTCATGGCACTGCCGCTGGAAGCGGTGGAGCGGATCGAGGAGTTTTTTGAGGCGACCGAGACGCCGGGCGGCGAATCACGTGCGATCAGGGGAGTGATACAGGTGCGGGGGACTATCATGCCGGTGCGCTCCATCGAAAGACGGCTCGGGATCGCCTGCGACCGTCAGCCAGTTGCGTACCTGATTGTGGCGGGTGCTGGAAGTTTCTGTGCCGTGCCGGTGGGAAAGGTCGAGCGGGTGGTTGACATTGAGGTGTCAGCCCTTATCCCGGCAGATCCCGACCGTAACGGAGTGGTGAGCGGCACCGGCCAGTATGACGGAATGCCGGTAACATGTATTGATGGCGAGAGGTTGGCCGCGTGAGGATTAAACTTCTCATTATAGATGACTCCTCCTTCATGCGCAGTGCCATCCGGCTGATGCTGAAGGATGATCCTGAAATTGACATAGTCGGCGAAGCCCGTGACGGTGCGAGTGCCGTACAGATGGTCGAGAGGCTCAACCCGGATGTGATCACAATGGACGTGACAATGCCCGGTTTGGACGGGGTGGCGGCCACCAGAATCATCATGGAACGTTTCCCCCGGCCGATCATCATGCTGAGCGGCATGGCCGACGAGGGGGGCGAGACAACCGTTTCGGCGCTGGAGGCGGGTGCGGTTGACTATATTCCCAAACAATCCTCCTTCGCCCAGCTTGACATAGTCCAGATCGGTACTGAGCTGCATAAGAAAATCCGTTACTGGGGTGAGCGGCATGTCCTGGCCAGTGGCGGGAGGCTGCAGTCATACCAGAACGCTCCGGTCAGAAGCCTGCGGGAATGGTCGGGCGGTTTTCATCCGGAGCTTGTTGTTGTCGGGGTCTCCACCGGAGGCCCGATGATTATGGCCCGCTTCCTGCGCAGCATGGGGCCGCTCACCTGTCCGGTGGTCATCGCACAGCATATGCCGTCATCGTTTACCGAAGGGTATGCGCAGCATCTTAAAATGGACACAGGTCTGAATGTGCTGCAGGCATCGGACCGCATGGTGCTGTTGCCGGGGATGGTCGCCGTCTGCCCCGGTGGTGTTGATACCACGCTGCGGGAGTCGACACCCGGCCGCCTGATAAGCTGCATTGCGCATACTGCCGCACCTTCAATCCACCCTTCCGTCGACCTGCTGTTTACCTCCGCCGCCCGGCTCAAACGAAGGGTCGCCGCCGTGGTTATGACCGGGATGGGGAGCGACGGTACGCTCGGCGCACGGTCAGTGGCCGATCGGGGTTTTCCGGTCCTGGCCCAGAATCCGGGTGAATGCACGGTGGACGGCATGCCCTCTTCAGCCATTGAAAGCGGTGCCGTGGCCGAGGTGCTTACGATTAACGGAATTGGAGCGCGGCTCAGGCAATGGGCCGGATCTCCGGCTGATGATGCCGGTACATATTATTCCAGAAGAAGCGGGGAGCTGACATGACAATAAAAGTACTGGTGGTTGATGATTCATTCGTCATGAGGACGCTGATTAAGGACATCATTTCCTCTGACCCGGATCTGCAGGTCGTGGGCGAAGCCGCCAATGGGAGCGACGCGCTGGAAAAGGTGCGCTTGCTGTCGCCGGATGTGCTGCTGCTTGATATTGAAATGCCGGGGATGGACGGCATCGAGTGCATGAAACGCCTGAAGCTCATCAGCCCGTGCAAGATTGTGGTTGTGTCATCGGTTGCCCAGGTTGGCTCTCCCCAGGCTATGGAGGCCCGCAGGCTGGGTGCGGTCGATGTTATATCCAAGCCGTCAGGTGCCCTGAGCCTTGATCTGAAGGCCAAAAAAGGGAGCGATATCGTAACAGTTTCCCGGCGGGCGGCCGGACTGCCGGACTGACCGAATTCGTCGAAAATGTCTGGACTCAATTTGGCATTGAGACCCAGGAACATATCGAAGAGATTGAGCTGAATCTCGTGGCAGCGGAGCGTTCCGGCGCCACGCCGGAACTGGTCGGCAGTCTGTTCCGCGCGTTTCATTCCCTTAAGGGGCTTGCCAATGCAATGGGCATGAGCTCCTTTTCGCGCCTGGGGCACAGGGCCGAAAATATTCTGGGAGTAATCCGCGAAGGGGATTTCCCGCTTAACAGCGACGTGATTTCTCTGCTTCTGGCCGCTCTGGATGAGATAAAGGTGCTGCGCCAAAGCGTGGTGGCGTCGCACAGCAATGCGGAAGCCGACCCCCTGCTGATGGAACATCTGGCCGAAACATTCAGTTTAATTGAACATACCGCTGCGGCCCATGAAGCTGTCACCTCGAATCCTACCCCGCCGATGCCGGAACTGCACGACGATCCTGAAATGCTCCGCTATTTTATTGAGCTTACCCGGGAAAAAATTGTAGCCATTTCATCGGTGCTGGAGCCGTTCTGCTCAGCAACATCAGTGGTTGAAGGTTCCTCTGCCGAATCTGCCGGTAACGAACTGAACGAACTCACTTATGTCGCAGAAACCATGGGTTTCCTGAAGCTGGTTGAAATCCTGAACAATCTGCGCGGGATTTTGCCGTTACAAGGTTCTGTAGGAGACAGGCCGCACAGCGCTCCGACCGCAACTCTTCTGGAGCTGCACGATCAGCTCCGCCATATTGAACATGCAAGCGGGAACCTGGATGCCGGGGCGAATGCGCTGCACGCAATCCTTTCCGAATCAACGCATGCTGCTATTGAACACCTTTTTGCCACGGTGCTGGAACAGCTTGATCTGCTGCCGTCCGACAGTGATGCCGAAAATAGGGCTAGTGCCCGGTCCCTCCATTCTGCGCTTTCCGCACTCAACTCCCGCCTGGCCTTTTTTATGCCCCGGGACCACTGCGCCATTATTTTGATGTTCGAGGACCTTTTCAGCAGGGCGGCCAGCGGAGAGTTTCCCATAGCAGACGAGATAGTTGTCATGACGCGGGAAGAGATGCGCGGCATCATGGGGCATTACCGTACGTGCATTACCGAAGAAAATTGCCTTCAGGAAACCAGTGGTGAACTCGCCGGGAAGCTGCAGCGTCTACAGGATTATATCTGGGCCTATGCGTCCGGCCGCGACGTCAGGAACCAGGTGGTGGCGTTCCGGCAGTTCATGACGGAACTTAACATCGAGCCGGAACTGCTGAAGATTCTGTCGCCGGAAAATGCCCGTGACCTTATGCAAATGCTGGAACAAGGGGTACACATTTATGAAGTGAGAGTGCACCTTGAGTCAAATGAGGAAATGGCGGCCCGCTTTCTGACCTGGATTGAAACCAGCGGAGGGAGGATAATCACCAACAGGACGCTGTTCATTGACGGCAGAAACTGGTACGAAATGCTGATGGTTTCACCATTGTCCCGTACCGAAATCAAACAGAACCTGGCACTCTTTGACCCGCAGGGTTCCTGTCTGCATCTCAATCCGTGGGCGGGAGGGCGCCCTGAAAAAGGGACGTTGACGAAAATCTTTGACGATGCAGCGGCACAGCACCGGCAGAGTGTCCCGCCAGCCGTCGTCTCAAACAATGTGATACGGGTCCAGGGGGAGACGCTGGACAGCTTCATGAACCTGATTGGTGAAATGGTGCTGGCGCGAAGCCGTTTGAACCATATCATCCACGACGAACGTCTCACCGCACTTGCCGCCCGTCTGAAGCATCAGAAGAACGGTGGCGGTCCGGATACCACAGAGCTGCTGGGTCTGATTGAAGAGCACCGCAGTGAACTGCTTGAAGCTGACCATTTGCTGCACAACTCACTGGGGCGTCTTCAGGAGAGTGCCGTCGGACTGCGCGTCGTTCCGGTGGAGGTCGTGTTCAAACGGCTGCCGCGGATCGTGCGTGATTTTTCCCGGAGCCAGGGGAAAAAAATCCGCCTGGAGATGACGGGACAGGACGTGAAGATTGATAAGGCGATGGTGGAAAATATCACGGACCCCTTGCTCCATATGGTGCGCAACAGCGTGGACCACGGGGTTGAACTGCCGACTGTGCGAGCGGCCGCCGGCAAGCCGAATGAAGCGGTCATACGGGTTTCGGCCCAGCAGAGCGGTAACAGCATCGTTATGGAAATCCATGACGATGGCGCGGGGATAGATACTGAACGGGTGCTGCACAAGGCGATCGAGCGCGGTCTGGCAACGGCAGAGGGCGGTACTTCCCTCTCGCGGGAGGATGTTCTGCGCTTTATTTTTCAGCCCGGTTTTTCCACCGTTGACGTGGTGACCGAAACATCGGGACGCGGAGTCGGCATGGATGTGGTCATGACCAACGTCATGCGCATGGGGGGAACAATTGCCGTCGCTTCCGAACCGGGGCGGGGCACGACGTTTACCCTGCGGATGCCGCTTTCCGTCGCTATTCAGGAAGTCCTGATGGTGGATGCGTCGGGGCATGCCCTGGCGCTTCCCGGTCGATACGTGTCAGAAATTATTGAAATTGCTGCTGATGATCTGCGGGTTGTTGACGGAGAAGAGGGAGTTCTGCTGCGGGGGACGGTTATTCCGCTGCACGGTCTGGCGGCGCTGCTCGGCTACTTGGCGCCGGCAGTCGAACAGAGCTGCCGTATCGCGGTAGTGTTGACCAACGGCAGCCGGACAATCGCTCTTGAGGTGAATAAGGTTATGCGACGTCAGGAACTGTTTATCAAGGATATCCATGAGTCTGTTGCCGCGCTGCCCGGTGTGGGCGGCGCTTCAATCCTCGGCAACGGCCGGGTGGTGCTGATTCTGGACGGGGAAGACCTTTTGCGCATGGCACAGTCAGGCGTCGGGAAATAATGCTCCCGTTGGCTCCGACGACTCCTGAACCGTCTGAATAACACGGAGCAACGGAGCAACGGAGTGAAAACTAGGAAGAAATTTCCTGAAATACATTTTTGAGGCTCACCGTATCGGTGAATGTTGTTTCTACTGTAAGATTTTGATTTCTCTGTTGCTCCGTTGCTCCGTGTTATTCGAACTGCTGTTTTCAGGCTGAATGGTCGAGGTGTTCCACAGGAGGGGGCGTTCGGAGGCGAACTCCCTGACCCTGCCGGTCAGCGGGTCCCTGAAGCGGAGTGCCTGCGCGACGAGCTGCAGCGGCGTTGCAAAGTTGTCCTCACGTTCGGTCTGCAGTTCGGGATAATAGCGGTCATTCAGTATCCCGAAGCCAAGTCCGCTCATGTGGACTCGCAGTTGGTGGGTCTTGCCGGTATGCGGCCGCAGTACGAAACGCCCCGTATCCCCCCTGACGTCCTCCAGTGTGACTGCTGACCGGGCATTTATCATGCCGGGCACGCTTTTCATGCGAAACCATGGTTCTCCCCGCTCAATTCTATCCGCCACTTCCCAGGACGCTGGTTGCTGCGAAGGCGAACATACCGCAAGCGCCCCATAGGTTTTTTCCACACGCCCCTCCATAAAGAGCCTGCCGTACAGGCCTCTGCTCCTTTTGTTGACGGAAAAGAGTACAATCCCGGCTGTTTCGCGATCAATGCGGTGGAGCGGTGCCAGATCCTCGTTGCCGGTGCTGCGGCGCAAACGGTTCAGTAAACACTCGTGAACATAGCGACCGCCGGGGGTCACCGGAAGGAAATGGGGCTTGCAGGCGACCAGAATGTCATCATCCTGGAAGAGGATGTTTTCGGAAAAGGGGATGGATGGCTCAATGGTGACTTCGCGGAAGTAAAAAATACGTTTTAGCGGGGTGTATGGTGTCTCCAGGGTTACCGGGCGGGAATGTTCGTCCAGCACCTTCCCCTCTGAAATTCTCATTTCCCAGACATCCCGGGGGATGGCGGGGAATCTCCTGCTCAGGAACGTGACAATGGAGGGGTAGGGCTGTCCGGTTTCCGGCATGGTAACAACGGACGCATGTGTCGAAATTCCCATGTTGCGTTTCCTCGAGAGGAATAATCGTCTAAAAGCGGTTCAACACGGAGACACAGAGACACTGAGAAAAACAAACTGAAAATCTTTACAAAACTTGGGGCTTTCTCAAGATTCTTTCGTTTTCGGCTTCCTCTGTGTCTCGGTGCCTCAGTGTTTAATTCCCACCTCTATTTACCGCGCCGTGAGCTGTTGAATACGGTTTTGGGTGCGCCGCCTGCTGCTCCCGGTCGTCCCTGCTGCGGACGTCCCGACGGTTTGGCGCCGGGGTGATCGCTTTTGAACGGATTGATCGAACCGACGCTGCTTTTGGGTGCGGCGGCCGGTTTCCGTGCCGGGCGCGGCTCGCGCGGCGGTCGGGCAAATTCGGCGTCCTTTTTGGGAGCGGGAACCGTGTAATCAAAGCCGCTGACCGTGCGGCGCTCCAGCGGGGTGCCAAGCTTTTTCTCGATGGTTCTCACCATGACCGTATCTTCGCTGCACACCATGGTGAAGGCGTCCCCGGTTTTTGCGGCGCGTCCGGTACGGCCGATGCGGTGAACGTACGCTTCCGGGGTGTCCGGAATGTCATAATTGACGACGTGGGAAATCTGGGACACATCGATGCCGCGTGCGGCAATATCGGTTGCCACCAGAATCTGGTAGGTACCGTCCCGAAATCCGTCCAGTGCCGCCTGACGACGGTTCTGGGACAGGTTCCCCTGCAGTGAGGCGGCCTTGTAGCCCGCTTTTTCCAACTGTTCGCCCAGGCGTTTGGCGCGGTGCTTGGTGCGGGTAAAGATCAGTACGGAATCCGTATCGGTATGTTTCAGCAGTTCGAGCAGCAGCGCCGTTTTCAGATGCTGTTCCACCGGGTAGAGAGCGTGGGAAACCGTGACCGGCGGGGCGGTGTTGCCAACCTTCACCGTGACCGGATCGGTCAGAATTTCCTGGGCGAGCTTGTTGATGTCTGGGGGCATGGTGGCCGAAAAGAGCAGGGTCTGGCGCTTGGCCGGGATCTGCTTCAGAATCCGGCGGATGTCGGGCAGAAATCCCATGTCGAACATCTGGTCCGCTTCGTCCAGCACCAGCACTTCAAGGTGGGACAGATCAATGGTCCCCTGGCTCATGTGGTCCAAAAGGCGTCCCGGGCAGGCGACAACGATCTCAACGCCGTTCCTGAGCGCCTGAATCTGGGGGTTGACATTGACACCGCCATACACGGTGACACTCTTCAACCGGGTCTGTCGGCCGAGCATGGTGAATGATTCATGGATCTGCTCCGCCAGTTCGCGGGTCGGGGCCACAATCAGGGCCCGGACACGGCCGCGCGGTCCATCCATCAGGCGGTTCAGGATCGGCAGGGCGAAGGCGGCGGTTTTGCCGGTTCCGGTTTGTGCCAGCCCCATGACGTCGCGCCCCTGTAGCACGGTCGGTATGGCCTGCTGCTGGATCGGGGTCGGTGTGGTGTAGCCGGCTTCCGCGATGCTGGCTGCGATTACCGGGTGTAAATTAAACGATTGAAACTTCATGATACTCCTTTTTCTGGTTGTACGAAAAAAGCCCCGGAAATTTCCGGGGCTTACGATGACGTGCTATCCGGTACAACGATTGTGATGACCCACCTTACCAGCTTTGCCGGAGTCATGTCAAGCAGGCAATCAGCTGCTAGGTTTCCAGCGGCAGTCCCGCGTTTCGCCATCCCGCCATATGCCCCTCAAGAAGGGTCACATTCCGGTAACCGTACATATTCAAAATCCCCTGCGCCATCTGGGCACGCGGCCCCTGCTCGCAGGTGACCACCAGTTCGGCTGTTTTGTCCTCCGGCAGGGAGGCCATCTTCAACAGAATTTTCCAAGTTGGGGCATGAACCGCCCCCGGTATGTGGCCGCTTTGGAACTCGAACCCGCTGCGTACATCAACCACGCTGGGAGGTGTCCCCACTTTCGTCCGACGGACTAATTCTCTGGCTTGCACGGTACCTCCTTTAACACCATGAGCGGCACGGGCGCTCCCTATCGTGCGGTAATATCCCGGAGCACCCGGTAGCCCAGCAGCGCGAACGGCCAGGCATGCCAAACAAGGTCAAAAATATCGAGCGGCCGTTTCAGGGTGCCGGCCATCAGCATCCTGATTTTCTCCACGATGTGCGGCTGCGGATAAAACGGGGCAAAGCCGAGCAGCAGCGCCACCGGGATCAAAAACCTGTATTCAAGCAGTTCTTTCATGTCACCTTCCGTAGGGTTGTACAGACGTGCACAAATAGTATCAGAGTATATGAATGTCAATATAAATATGCAGGATGCTACTCTCTAAGCCGTCAGGTTGGGGTGCTCTCTGCGCGTCGGTACACGCCGCTTTTCCCCCCCTCCTTGAAAAGCAGCTTGATCTCGCCGATCGTAATCGATTTGTCACTCCCCTTGCACATGTCATAGATCGTCAACGCCGCCAGGCTGGCCCCGGTCATGGCCTCCATTTCAACTCCGGTGCGCTCGAAGGCCCGCACGGTGCAGCGTGCCGTGATCAGTCCCGCCGCGTCATCCAGCTCGAAATCCACCGTGACGTTATGGATCGCCAGCGGGTGGGAAAGGGGGATAAGCTCAGAAGTTCTTTTGGCGGCCATGATGCCGGCCAGACGGGCAACGCCCAGTACATCCCCTTTGGCGACGCCGCCCGCCTTGATCGCGGCCAGCAGCTCCGGTGCAAGCCGTACTTCGGCCGCTGCAATCGCGGTCCGCATGGTCGGTTGTTTGGCGCTGACATCGACCATAATTGCGTGGCCGCTTTCATCAAAATGGTTGAAGTTCATGATGAGATCTCCCTGGCTTACGCGGGTGTCAGATACTGTTCAAACTGTTTCTTGTCCACGGCGCAGCGGTAGGCTTCTTCCGGGTTGACCATTTTCGTTTTCAGCAGGTCGATCAGGTGCTGATCCAGCAGCTGCATCCCCTCCCTTTTGGCCGTCTGTATGATGGAGGGGATCTGGAAGGTTTTCCCTTCGCGGATGAGGTTGGCGATGGCCGGGCTGCCGAGCATGATTTCAAATGCCGCCACCCGCCCTTTGCCATCAGCCGTTTTCAGAAGCTGCTGGCAGATGACCCCCTTCAGGGATTCGGAGAGCATGGCGCGGACCTGATCCTGCTGGTCGGACGGGAACACGTCGATAATACGGTCAACCGTCTTGGCGGCGGTGCTGGTGTGCAGGGTGCCGAAAACCAGATGTCCGGTCTCGGCGGCGCTCATGGCGAGCTGGATGGTTGTCAGGTCACGCATTTCGCCTACCAGTATGACGTCCGGGTCTTCCCGGAGCGCCGCCCGCAGAGCTGTGGCGAAGCTTTCCGTATGTTCGCCGATCTGGCGCTGGTTCATGAGTGACAGCTTGGTCTCATGGATAAACTCCAGCGGATCTTCGAAGGTCAGGATATGTTCCTTGCGGGTAGAGTTGATCAGGTCGATCATGGCGGCCAGGGTGGTTGATTTTCCCGAACCGGTCGGTCCGGTCACCAGCACCAGCCCCTTTTTGAAGTTGGTCATGCGGCGGACCCCCTCCGGCAGCCCCAGTTCATCGGCCGAAAGTATTTTGGAGGGGATAATACGGAACACGGCGGCAATACCGCGGTACTGCATCATGATGTTGCCGCGGAACCGGGCCAGACCCGGCACTTCGTAGGCAAAATCCAAATCTTTGGCACCTTCAAACTGTGCTTTCTGTTTTTCGCTCAGGATCTCGAACAGAATTGTTTTCAGTTCGTCATGACCGAGCGCTTTAAAATTGAGGCGCACCATCTCGCCATGCTGGCGGAAGATGGGCGGATTGCCGGAGGAAAGGTGGAGATCCGATGCCCCCTGCTCTTTCATCATGGTAAACAGTGCATCTATACGTGCCATGCCATTCCTCTTTCTGCAATCAAGATGGCCCTGCCGAAAGTACCGATTTTATGGATGTAGAAAATTCTGATTTACCCTGTAGGGGCGACGCCGTTGGCTCGCCCCTGCCAAGACGGTGATGTTGTAATTTCCACGTCCCTCATGTCATTTTGCCTGCAAGCCGGAATCAGTCGTTCCGGTCACTCAGGTTTTCAAAGCGGGTATGCTCACCGAAGAAGGCGAGGCTGACCGTGCCGATGGCGCCGTTACGCTGCTTGCCGATGATCAGTTCGGCATTGCGTTCGTGCCCCTGGGTGCAGGAACCATCCCGTTTGCGGCACTGTTCGCAGTAGACCGCCTCGCGGTACACGAACATGATCACGTCGGCGTCCTGCTCAATGGCGCCGGATTCGCGCAGGTCGCTCATCATCGGGCGCTTGTCGGCCCGTTTTTCCAGTTCACGGTTGAGCTGGGACAGGGCCACAACCGGTACGCCCAGCTCTTTGGCCAGTGCCTTCAGGGCCTGGGAAATCTCGGAAATCTCCTGTTGGCGTGATTCGACGCGGGTCCCCGCTTTCATCAGCTGGAGATAGTCGACAATGATCAGGCCGATATCATGTTCACTCTTTAAGCGGCGGGCCTTGGAGCGGAGTTCCAAAACACTGATGGCGGGGGTGTCATCGATAAAAATCTTGGCATCATGGAGGATACCGGCTGCTCTGGTCAGGCGGGGCCAGTCGCTGTCCTGGAAGTGGCCGGTGCGCATCCGGCCGAAGTCGACCCGGG
Source organism: uncultured Geobacteraceae bacterium (assembly GCA_903862245.1). Taxonomy (GTDB): domain Bacteria; phylum Desulfobacterota; class Desulfuromonadia; order Geobacterales; family Pseudopelobacteraceae; genus JACRCG01. The sequence goes on from CAIOXL010000137.1 coordinate 13,763, forward strand.
CGATGGAAGCGAGGAAACGCATGACCAGGTCTTCCTTGCCCATCTCCAGGGAGAAGATAACCGAGGCGGTTTTTTTCTTGTTCTCGGCACTGGCGTGCTGGGCGATGTTGAGCGCCAGGGTTGTCTTGCCCATGGACGGACGGGCAGCGATGATGACCAGGTTGCCCGGCTGGAAACCGGCGGTCATCTGGTCCAGTTCGATATAGCCGGTCGGAACGCCGGTGATATGTTCTTTCCGGTCGTTGAGCGACTTGAGAATTTTGAAGGCCTCTTTGATGAGCGGCTGAATCGGCACATACTGGGGGCGCAGCTTGTTTTCGCCGATTTCGTACAGGTCCTTCTGGGCCATGTCCAGCAGCTCGTTGACATCGGTCTGGTCCTCATAGCTGCGGGTGACAATCCCGGTGGCGATGGTGATCAACCTCCGGTTGACCGATTTTTCCTTCACGATTCTGCAGTAATAGGCAATATTGGCCGCCGTCGGCACGTAGTCCACCAGCATGAGCAGATAGGCCGCACCGCCGATTTCATCCAGCTCCCCCTTTTTGCGCAGGGTTTCCGTCAGCGTCACCAGGTCGCACGGCTCACGCCGGTCGGACAGCTGCATCATGGCCAGGAATATCTTGCGATGCACCTCCCGGTAAAAATCTTCCGGTACGATGTTTTCCAGCACCCGGTTGATGGCGTCGTTATCGATCAAAATTCCGCCGAGGATCGACATCTCGGCGTCCAGGTTCTGGGGGGGGAGTTTTGGGTCAATCATGGAAATATTCCTTGGCCTTCAGGTTCTCGTTGTTCATGGGGATGTTGTTTTTTCACGGCGGAGAAGGTCTCCCGCCTCGACGTCAAACGGCACCGACAGGAGTATCCGGGAGTTGGGCTGGGCAATCTCTGCCGCAACCGGTTTTCCCCGTTCCGGAAGGTGGGAAAAATGCCCCAACGTCAGGGTGTCGCTCCGCATTCCCGGCCCGATAAACTCAATAACGTCGCCGGTTTTGATCCGGTTACGCACACTGATCAGGAGGGTGCCGTCACCGTGCACCTCATCAACGACACCGACAAAATCATGGCTGCGGATGTAGTCAGAGTGGTACTCCTGGCCGACATTGAGCGGCTGGCCGAACAGGAAACCGGTGGTGTAGCCCCGGTGGCTCAGTTTGGCCAATTCTTCCAGCCATTCGGGGCGACAGTGCCAGGCAGCCGGGTTCTCAAAGTATTCGTCAATGGCCCGGCGGTAGACTCGCAGCACCGAAGCGACGTAGTTGATCCCCTTCATGCGCCCTTCGATCTTCAGTGCATGAAGTCCGCTCGCGATCAGGGCAGGAATGTGCTCCAGCAGGCAAAGATCGCGGGAGTTAAAGATGAAGGTGCCGTTTTCATCCTCCACCACCGGAAAATATTCCCCCGGTCGTGATTCTTCCACCAGGTGGTAGCTCCAGCGGCAGGGGTGGGTACATTCACCCTGGTTGGCGTCACGGCCGGTCAGCATGCTGGAGATCAGGCAGCGGCCGGAGTAGGAAATACAGAGTGCGCCATGCATGAAGGCTTCAAACTCCATGCCCGGAACGGATTTCACCGTTTCGGTGATATTGTCGAGGGTCATTTCGCGGGCCAGGTTGATCCGGCGGACCCCCTGCTGCTGCCAGAACCGGGCCGAGCGCCAGTTTATGGTGTTGGCCTGGGTCGAGAGGTGCAGCTCCCGTTCCGGAGAGATCTGCCGCACCGCATCAATTACCCCCGGGTCGGCGACAATATAGGCATCGAAGGGGAGCGGGGCAACCTGCGCCAGATACTCTTCCAGCCCGGCAAGTGCTTCGTTGCGCGGGTAGCTGTTGATGGTGAGGTAGGCTTTAACGCCCTTCCGGTGGCAAAAATCCAGTGCCGCACCCATCTCCTCCACGGAGAAATTGTCGGCCATGTTGCGCAGGCCAAAGGCCTGACCGCCGAGGTACACGGCATCGGCGCCGTAATGTACCGCAATCTTGAGCTTTTCCATGTTGCCGGCCGGTGCCAGCAATTCCGGTTTACGCATGGGGAATTCCAATAATAACCAGTGTCGGGTGATTCGCTTATTCGCGGGAAACGGATGCTATCATAATCACTCCGCCAATAAAACTGAAAAGGCACCTATTCACTTGACAAAGGGAACTATATCGCTTTAATTATGAAAAACATGCGTTAAATGGGGGTATTATGCCATCAAACGGCCAATTCATACGGTATCTGCTGCTATCTGTTTTACTGTCCGGCTGTGCCGGCAATGACCTTGTCGTCAAGCGACAGGCTGAGTCGGAAGCAAAAATCGAACTGCTCATCCAGCTGACTAAAAAGTCGGAGCAGCGTCACAATGAACTTGCCGCTTCGCTGCAGGCTCAGGAGGAACGGCTTCAGCCGGTACTCGGTGATATACGGCAGCTGAAGGATGAAAATCGTGAGTTGCGCTCCTCCCGCGATGAACTTAAAGCCAGGGTGGCAGCGCTGGTCCAGCAGTCGCAAACCCCGAAAGTCGAGATTGTCAATCAGCCGTCGCCCATCGGTGCGGTGGAGCCCAGCCCTCCGGCGGAGTATCTCAAGTCCTTCGGTCTGTACAGTGCCAATAATTTTCCCGGAGCTATCACCTCGTTTGAGGCGTTTCTCAAGAACAATCCCGGCAGCGACCATACGGCGAACGCGCTGTACTGGATAGGAGAGTGTCACTACAGTCTGTCGGATTTTGCCAAGGCAAAAGAGGTGTTTATGAAGGTGGTCGATGACTACCCCGCAAGCACGAAAGCTCCGGATGCGCTCCTGAGGCTTGGTTCTGCGCTGTCGGCCCTGAAGGAGACGGAAAAGGCGCAGGCTGTTTTTGAAAAGATTATTACATCGTATCCGAGCAGCCCTGCCGCAGTGAAGGCACGCGAACGCCTGAACGCGCGCTGAACCGGGGTGGTCCTCCTGCACTACAGGAAATGAGGTGTTCCCGATGAAAATAAGAGTGCTGCTGCTGGTGACTTTTTTGCTTCTGCCGACGTTTGTGCATGCCGCCGGACAGGAAGAACCGGCCATCTATGTCATCACGCAGGGTGACACGCTCTGGGGACTTTCGGAGCGGTTTATCAAAGATCCGAAGTACTGGCCGGAACTCTGGTCAAGAAACGGTCAGGTCACCAATCCTCATTTTATTTATCCCGCTCAGAAACTGCGGGTTTTTCCCGACCGTCTTGAGTATGTCTCGGAAGGGCCGGCCCCGGCGCTTCCGGAACAAAAGGCCGTTGCTGTCACCGCTGCTGTCGCTGTTGCTGTCACTGCTGCTGAAACGCCCCGGGACGCAGCCGTAGAAAAGACTTACGTTCTGTACGGCACGGAAGGTTTTCTGGCGGAGAAGGGGTTCAGGCCGGCCGGGCTGGTGATCGGCACCCAGCACGACCGCGTAGTGTCCGGAATTGATGATATCGTGTACACCGATATCGGCACCGATCAGCATGCCGGCGGTGGCGACAAGTTTTCCATATTCCTGAAGGATGCATCCGTAAGTCACCCGGTGAATAACGAAGAAATGGGTTTCAAGATGATCCCGCTCGGGGTTCTCCAACTGACCGATATTGAACGGAAATCGTCACGCGCCATTATTACAAAGTCCATCAGGGAGGTCAGTCCGGGCGCCTGCCTGCTCCCGTACAAAGATAACAGCCGCCGGGAAGTAACGCTGAAAAACGGCAGGAACGATCTCAGGGGATACATCATCGAAAGTCACAGCGGAACCGGCATCATCGCCGCCGGAGATGTGGTCTATATCGATCTCGGCACCAGTCAGGGGGCGGAGGTCGGCAACATGCTCTACATAATCCGGGATGTGACAATCGACCAGCGGTATGTGGAGGGGCGGATCGACAAACTCCCCCAGGAACTGCTGGGTGCCCTGGTCATCCTTGCCACCGGCAGTAAAACCTCTACCGCACTGGTGGTGAAGAGTATCGACACCATTCATAAAGGTGACCGGATCGTCAGTCTGGCGAAGTGACCCAGTGATGCAGGAATCTGTTCGAGACCGGCTTGGTGCCGGTCTTTTTTTATAACCCCCGGCAGGTAATGAAATGGAACATTATTATTGGCTCGGCCTCAAAGCGGTTCCCGGTATCGGCAATGTCCTGTTCCGGCGCCTTCTGGAGCATTTCGACACGCCTGAAGCAGCCCTGAAAGCGTCCCCCGCATCCCTCGCAGCTGTCCGGGGGATGACCCCCGTGGTCATTGAAGGGATGAAAAAAGGCGATTGGTGCCGTTTTGCCGAGGAAGAGTGCCATCGCCTTGAAGCGGGCCGAGTGCGTCTGGTGACCTATGTGTCAGAGCATTACCCCAAATCCCTGTTCGAAATTCCGGACCCGCCCCCGTTCCTGTACGTCAGGGGGGAGCTGCGCTCCCGGGAGCTTGCCATTGCCATTGTCGGGTCCCGCCGGGCGACATCCTACGGACTGTTGACTACCGGTAAGCTCGCCGAGGCTCTTGCCAGCCATGGTGTGTGCGTCGTGTCGGGGATGGCGCGTGGCGTCGATACAGCGGCCCACAAGGGGGCACTGCAGGCCGGGGGGAGAAGCATCGGCGTGCTGGGGTGCGGCGTTGACATGGTCTATCCGCCCGAAAACCGGGTGCTCTTCGAAACCATGGCGGATAAAGGGTGCCTGGTGTCCGAATTCCCGCTGGGGACGCTGCCTCTGGCAGAGAATTTCCCCCGGCGCAACCGGATCATCAGCGGGCTTTCCAGTGGTGTGCTGGTTGTCGAGGCGGCTGAAAACAGCGGTTCTCTGATCACCGCCCAGTACGCTCTCGATCATGGCCGCGATGTTTTTGCCGTGCCGGGTAATATTTCATTTGCCACCAGTCGCGGCTGCAACCGCTTGATCAAGCAGGGGGCCAAGCTGGTGGACTGCGTCGAGGATATTCTGGAAGAGCTGCCGGGGAACGCTCGCGCCGCAGCGGATACCCCGCTGCTGCAGCCGTCACCCCGCACCTTTGCCCTGACACCCAGAGAAGCGGCCATTTATGAATTGCTGGTCCGTTCGCCGCTGCACATAGATGACATCATCTCCCAAACTGAATTGACAGCCGGGGAGGTTTCCTCTATGTTACTCCACCTTGAGCTCAAGGGGGCGGTAACGCCGCTTCCCGGCACGCATTACGCTGCTGCTGGGTAGCCACCTAAATTTGAAACAGTAGAGTAGGAAGCAGGCCACTGCAACTTTAGGTTTGGCTTGTCTGTTTCCGCCTCTTTCGTTTGGCGGTGCCCTAGTAGCCTTGCCGTAGCGGCATTAGCCAACTTCCCCTCA
>CAIOXL010000138.1 GCA_903862245.1 uncultured Geobacteraceae bacterium
GTGGCCACAATTTCCCCACAGCCGATATGCAGGAGGCGTTTCCCATCAGCGGCATGCGGCAAGTCATTCAGGCGCTTGGCCCAGTTTCGCTCTATTTTCCGCGTTCGTGTGCGCGCATGCCGATCTCGCCAGAGATGCGCAACGTGCTTCAGCAACTGCTTCAACTTCCACATGAGCCGGGCCTTAATTTTTAGTTGAGAGATTGAACGCCAGCCACCAACTCCGTATTCCTTTTCCCGAACATCCAATCCCCCTGCATTTCCACAAAGCCTTCCTGCATACTCTGCGTGCGGTTGCGGCCGGTAGCCACAACCTGAAAGTGATGTAACCCTTCTTGGTAGAACACGTTCTTGGTCACTTCCCCGGTATTGATACCCAGGCGTACCGAGTAGACCCCCGGAAGAAATGGGAATTTCCGGATGGCAAACCTCAATACATAGGTTCCGGGTGCATGGATTTGACCGGAGAATTGGGTCTCGCTGATCTCGGTGCTGAGATACAGAAAATCCACGGTATGAATGCCGAAGCCGAATATCGGGTTGACCAGGACCTGGTGCGTTCTGAGCGTCACATTCAATGTGACGTCGGAATGGTACTCGATTCTTTCAAGCGGAACGCCTGCCGAGTCCATGATGACGAGGTCGATCAACTCGACCTCGCCCTTCGTTTCCGCGATTGCGGACCGGGAAGCGTTCAATCTAACTATTTCATCGTTTTGCGAATAAAAGAGATCGCAGACTGTGCTGGACGCCCCATCCGCCGCGATTCGTCCGTGGTCCAGCAAGATCACGCGCGAACAAAGCCGCTCCACCTGACGTATATTGTGGGATACGAGCAGTACGGTTCTCTGCTGCCGCTTGATCAAGTCCTCCATGCGATCGAAACATTTACGTTGGAATGCCAGATCCCCGACGGCCAGCACTTCGTCCACGATCAGGATTTCCGCCTCGATGCTCGTGGCCACCGCAAATGCCAGCTTGACCTGCATCCCGGAACTGTAACGCTTCACCGGGGTATCGATGAACTCCGCCATTTCGGCGAAGTCAACGATCTCGTCGAACTTCCTGTCGATCTCCTTCTTCGACAGGCCTAGGATAGCGCCATTGAGGTAGACGTTCTCCCTCCCGGTAAAATCAGGCACAAAACCGGCGCCAACTTCGATTAGCGGGGCAATGCGACCATCGACCTTGATGGAGCCATGAGTAGGGGTGCTGATCCTGGCCAGCATTTTCAAGAGGGTGGATTTTCCAGCACCATTGTGGCCAATGATGCCGACGACTTCACCTGGTTCGATGGAAAAACTGACATCATCCAGCGCCTTGAACAGAGAAGGTTCTTCGATCTTCTTTCCAGCCAGACGTGCCCCCGCGTTCAACAGGGTCTGCTTCAGCCCTTGCAGGGCGCCCAGGCGATATTCTTTGGTGACGTGATCGACTTGGATGATGGGCATAGTGAGTAACGTCTAGTGGGTAGGTAGCCTACGGTACGGTAGTGCAGAAGAGCTCAGCGCCTTATGCGGGTTGATGCGCATCAAGTTAATTCTCCCACATCACGCAAAACCGCATCGATTAAGTTTTTACGGATGTAAATTCCGTTGTTCTGCAACTGGCTGATGTAGGGCTTGATCGTTCCGATCAAACCTTTTTTTTGGCTTGGCGCAATATTCCCAAAGTGCCAATCCGAATCACGCCGAAGTGCCCGCCACGCGCCGTGCCTGAGCATCATCCAACAACACTGCATTTCCTTGCATACCAATAAGTAATGTCACGTAACTTGCCTTCATTAAGCTGCCGGCGCAGGCCCTCATCCCCGGCCCTTCCCCCGGAGGGAGAAGGGGGTGGAACCCTCTCCCTTCGGGAGAGTGCAGGGTGAGGGAGCCCGGTGGTAAGCCAAATTGGTTTCAACAGGTTA
>CAIOXL010000139.1 GCA_903862245.1 uncultured Geobacteraceae bacterium
GGGTGCGGCCAAAGGCCATGAAGAAGGTAAGACAAAGACCATGCTGATTGAAGAAACAAAAAAGGCACCTCCGGGGAGATGCCTCTGGTTTGATGCTTTTGGTTTGGTTTTAAATTACCGCGCAGCGGTTTAGTTCAACTGCTGTAGAAACACCGACGGCAGTACTGTCCCAGCAACCTGAACCGCTTGTCCCGGCATCACCTGCGGAGCATCTCTCGGTGAAGACGGAAGAATCGCCTGCTTATGTCACCGGACGTGAAGAGCGTCGTCCCATGTCACCTCTTCGCAAACGGGTCGCGGAACGTCTGGTGGCTGCCCGCCAGCAGACCGCCATGCTGACTACCTTCAACGAGGCAGACCTGTCCCACGTCAAGACTCTCCGCAGTACGTATCGGGATCATTTTATCCAGCGCCACGGGACTCCCCTTGGCTTTATGCCGTTTTTTGTCAGGGCATGCGTCGAGGCTCTCAAGGAATTTCCGCTGGTCAACGCCAGTATTGATGGCGGCGATATTGTCTACCACAACTTTTTTGATATCGGTGTTGCTGTCGGCAGTGATAAAGGATTGGTGGTTCCGGTGCTGCGGAATGCAGACCAGTTAAAGCTCTATGAGATTGATAAAGCGATTTCGGCGTTTACCGAGAAGATCAAAAACAACACACTTGCCGTTGCAGATCTGGAGGGGGGGACGTTCACCATCAGTAACGGAGGTGTGTACGGGTCAATGCTTTCCACACCGATCCTGAATCCGCCCCAGAGTGCTGTGTTGGGGATGCACGCCATTCAGGACCGGCCGGTTGTGCGCGACGGTCTGGTTGTTATCCGGCCGATGATGTATCTCGCCCTGTCCTATGATCATCGTATCATCGATGGCCGTGAGGCGGTCGGCTTTTTGAAAAAGATAAAAGAGTACATAGAGGAACCGGAAGAACTGCTCCTGGAAGGGTAAGGACATCGCAAGGTCCCGTAGCTAACAGATCAGCCGAATTAGAATTACACTATTTTGGAGGTTTCCAGAAATGTCAGAGCAGATATATGACCTTATCATTGTCGGCGCCGGGCCGGGCGGCTACGTGGCGGCAATCCGTGCATCCCAACTCGGCATGAAGGTCGCGCTGGTTGAAAAGCGGGCTACGCCTGGCGGGGTCTGTCTTAACGAAGGGTGTATCCCCAGTAAGGCGCTGCTTGACTCCAGCGAACTTTTTGCGGTGGCACGGGACAAGTTCGCCCTGCATGGTATTGCAATTGATCCCCCGCGCCTTGATCTGCCGGCCATGTTGCTGCGTAAAGATGATGTGGTCAAGAAGCTGACCGACGGCATCTCCTTCCTGCTCAAGAAAAACAAAGTCGAGCGGTTCCATGGAACTGCCGTTCTTAAGGGAGCAACCGCCGCCGGGCAGCATCAGGTGGCAGTTGAGCTGTCCGTCCCCCGCTCTGCTTCAGGTGATCAGCAGAGCCTTCTGGAGCCTGCTCCGGCAACGTACATTGTCCTCGTTGCCCCCAACGTGCTTCTTGCAACCGGCAGTGAAGCGTCCCCGCTGCCGGGTATCCCGTTCGACGGCCAGACTGTGGTCTCGGCGCGTGAAGCGCTCGCCTTTGAACAGGTGCCGGAGCATCTGGTTGTGGCCGGCGGCGGCTTTATCGGTCTTGAGCTTGGCTCAGTCTGGCGTCGTCTGGGGGCACAGGTGACGGTAATGGAGATGCTGCCGCAGATACTGCCGAATATGGATCGTCAGGCAGCAGAAACACTGTATCGATCACTGCGCAAGCAGGGTATTCAGTTTAAAATGGGTAGCCGTATTACCGGCGTGAGGCGCCTTGGCTCCAAGGCGATTGTCCAGTTCAACTCCGGGACCGGCAGCGAGGAAATAGATTGTGACAAGCTGCTGGTAGCGGTCGGGAGGCGGCCGATGACAGATGCTCTCGGTCTTGGTGCGCTCGGTATCGCAGTAAATGAGTCGGGCAGGGTTATCATTGATGAAGCCTACCAGTCTTCACTGCCGGGAGTGTACGCCATTGGTGATCTGGTGCCCGGTCCCATGCTGGCTCACAAGGCTTCTGATGAAGCGGTTGTCTGCATCGAAAAAATGGCCGGCATGACGGCTAATGTCGAGTATGAGCTTATTCCGGGAGTCGTCTATACCTGGCCGGAGGCCTCCGGGGTGGGCAGGACGGAGGAACAACTGAAGGCTGCGGGAGTGCCCTATCGCACCGGGCGCTTCAATTTTGCCGCTCTCGGGCGGGCCCGCTGCATGGATGAAACGGAAGGCTTCGTCAAGATACTTGCCCATGAGGATAGTGATCTGATACTTGGTGTGCACATTGTGGGGCCTCGGGCCTCAGATCTGATTGCTGAGGCAGCCGCAGTGATGAGCTTTTGCGGTACGGCCCGGGATATCGTCCTGACCTGCCACGCCCACCCGACCATGTCGGAAGCGATCAGGGAAGCGGCACTGGATGTTCATAAAGAGGCGATCCACGCTTGAGCGTTTCATCACATACGAATTATTGAACACATATACAAAGAGGAGTAAGTCATGCCAAAACTGGTTCGTAAAACCAAAATAGTAGCCACCGTAGGTCCCGTCAGTTCGTCACCGGAGATGATACAGAGGTTGATGCTGGCCGGCGTCGATATCTTTCGGCTGAACTTTTCACATGGTGAAAACTCACAAAAGTTGGAGCTGATCAAAATTATACGGCGTGTGTCTGACAAGCTTGGTCGTCAGGCAGGTATTCTGGGCGATCTCCAAGGGCCGAAAATCAGGACCGGCAAGATGGCCGGTGACGGTATGCAGCTGACCAAAGGGCAGGAGGTGGTCATCACTACCGACAACATCCTTGGCAGTAATGGTGTTATCCCGACTATATACAAGTCACTGCCGCATGATGTGGTCCCCGGCTCGCGTATTCTGCTGGATGATGGACTTCTTGAGCTGAAGGTCACTGCGCTCGACGGCGAGCGGGTTCATTGCGTGGTTGTGGCTGGGGGACTGCTCAAAAACAATAAGGGGATTAACTTGCCGGGGGTGAATGTCTCGGCGCCGTGTCTCACTGAAAAAGACCTGATTGACCTTGATTTCGCCCTTGACGCAGGCGTTGATTTTATCGCCCTTTCTTTTGTCCGTACCGCTGAGGATATTGAGGAAATAAAAAGTATTATTTCTGCCAGGGGTAAGGATACTCCGGTGGTTGCCAAAATAGAAAAGCCCGAGGCGCTCCGCAATTTCAAAAAAATCCTGCAGGTTACCGACGCAGTTATGGTTGCACGCGGTGATCTGGGCGTTGAAATCGAGCCGGAGAAAGTGCCGATCTATCAGAAGAAAATCATCCAGGCGTGCAATAAGGCGGGTAAGCCGGTTATAACGGCAACCCAGATGCTGGACTCCATGATACGAAATCCA
>CAIOXL010000140.1 GCA_903862245.1 uncultured Geobacteraceae bacterium
GGGATTCTTCATCGGTTAAGGTAGCCACTGATTGTTTCAGCCCTGCCTTCAAGATTGCTCGCTTCGAGCTCCTTACCGAGGGAATACACCATCAGGTTCCAGGATGCGCCCAACTTGGTGCCATAGCTGTTAACCGGTATGGTGTAGAAGGGGCGAACATAGTTCATGCCATCGCCCGCCGTTATCAGTTTAACTCCCAGCAGATCGCCCCGCCCGCTTGGATTATTTATATTTAGTGAGGCTGTGCCCCGAGCCTGGCCGGAATAGCGGTTACCAAAATTGTCAGCTTCCAAAGCCCCTGTGAATAGACTTCCTTCTTTGACTTCGATGAGCAAATCAGAGGTGCTGGCAGTTGCCCCTGGCACGATTGTTGACTTTGCGTTGATGCCGGGGATCTCGTTTAACAGAATCAGCCCGCGCTCCAGACCCCCCTTGCGCAGGGGGGCGCCCTCCTGTATGGATGCTCCGAGAACCCTTTGGGCGACAGACATGTCAAGGCGTATGTTCTCTTCATACTTGTATTTGATACCTCCTTGAGCCACTTTCCCTTCTATTACATCTATCCGGATAATGCCGTTATTTACATCCTGCCTTGGGAGATACGCGTATGAGGTTATGTACCCATTTTTCTTGTAGAGTTCGGTTATGAGGTAGGCTGCCTGCTCCAGCTGCTTAAAGCTCAACTTCTTATTCACATGTTCCTGTAACAACAGTTCGAGTTCGGCTAAGGAAATAATAGTGTTTCCCGTTATGTTGAATTGCGTAACCTCTATGGCCGGAATGTTTGAAAGTTCTTCTACAGGTTGCGTAGCCGGTGACTTGATCTCTGGTATCGTCCTCCGCGGCCTGAGTTCAGGCGCCTTGTTTGTGTCTTGCAGTAATCTGCCAGCGTCAGGAGCGTCGGCAGCAGGACAGTCAAACGGCAAAAAAACACACAGACTGGCTAATAAGGCCAGAACCGTCACTTGCCCCGGATTAATTCTATTACTAAAGTGCATTCAGACTCACCTCACTGGCCTTAAGCGTCAAAAGAGCGCTTCAGCGTCAAATTTATGTAAGCTGTCTATAACTGGTTGTAATTCATCATAACATTGGGAGGGGGATATTATATCAAGCAGTGGCAAAAGATATATCCGTATAACTACTCATCTTTGCGGTTTTTATGGTGTCTAAATGTAAAAAAATTGGCGATATTTCTATGTATGGTGAATTGGGGGGGGGGATTACAACTGTCTGGCTACCAGCGCCCAGTTGGCAAGAGCGGCGGCATTGGTGACGTTAAGCTTGTCCATCAAATGTGTACGGTGATTTTCTACGGTTCGGATACTGATGCCCAGTTGTTCAGCTATCTGTTTTGAGGTTGTACCGCCACCAACCAGCAGAAGAACTTCAATCTCCCGTTTTGTAATCCGGTTGCGCAGCCATTCAGCATCTTTTTTAAGTGACGCCTGGTTTTCGTCCTGTCGCAGTACTTTAACCCGCTGCAGTCGCCCACACACTGCCGAGACCAGCTCTTCTTTTGAAAACGGCTTGGTCAGATAGTCGTCAACTCCGGCGGCCACCCCTTTCCTGACTTCGTCACGACGACCCAGCGCAGTGACAAATATGAACGGAACTGCTGCCAGCAACTCATCCTGTTTCAGCAGGTTAAATAAAGTATCTGGACTTTAGAGTTACAGCGCCACCTTTCCGCCGTAAAGGCGGGTCGTGTGGCGGTTATTTGATTGTCAAACCAACTTGAATTTATGCTGCCTTAGCCCGGTCTGGTGGATATTCATCCTCAAC
>CAIOXL010000141.1 GCA_903862245.1 uncultured Geobacteraceae bacterium
GGGTGCGGCCAAAGGCCATGAAGAAGGTAAGACAAAGACCATGCTGATTGAAGAAACAAAAAAGGCACCTCCGGGGAGATGCCTCTGGTTTGATGCTTTTGGTTTGGTTTTAAATTACCGCGCAGCGGTTTAGTTCAACAGTGCGATAGTCAGTATCAAGGGACGTATTCCGGAAGCAAACCGGGTATATAACGGGTCATTAGGCCAAAAGGAACCTCACTATCCAATTGTCGTCCTCATCAACGGCGGAAGCGCCAGCGCAGCGGAAATAGTTGCCGGGGCATTGCAGGACCACAAGCGGGCGGTAATTATGGGGACACAGAGTTTTGGTAAAGGATCTGTGCAGACCATATTCCCAATGAAAGGCAATGGAGCTCTAAAGCTGACAACGGCACGCTATTACACTCCCAAAGGGCGCTCAATCCAGGCCAAGGGAATTATCCCTGACGTGGAGGTCCCAAACATTACGACGCCGCTCCCAAAGAAAAAGGGGATGGAATTCAGTGAAAAAGATCTGGAGAAAAGTCTCGCTTCGGACGGCAAGCAGGACGCACCTCTTCCCGTTAGCCAGGAAACGCCCCATAGTGCTGCTGCTAAAGATGCGGATCTGCAGAAAGATTATCAGCTGAAGAGAGCACTTGATCTGCTGCAGTCCGTCGGTATGTTGAAGGAAAAAGGATTTTAGCCGGGAGAGGGGGAAACGTTCGAGGTTTACAACCCGCGGTTTCTGAACAGGCGCATCATAAGAACTCCCATAATCGAGAGGCAGAGCCCGACGCATAGAAACAGGTAGCCGATAGCTCGACCTTCACCCCAGCCCCACAGGTCTTTGTTTTTCATGAGAAAGATAAGCGCCAGACCTCCGAAACTGCCTATTCCGCCGATTATATATGCGGTGAAGGCGACAACAGCCAAGGCAATTCCCTGTTTTTTATATGTCATAGAGTACCTCTTGCCGATCAGTCGTTCAGTAGTTCCTGCAGCTTCGAGCCGATATCATCTTCCCGCATCATTGCCTCGCCTATCAGAAAAGCCCGTGCACCATCCTTCTGCAGTCGAATAATGTCGGCCCGGCAGTTGATGCCGCTTTCTGCTACCAGCAGACGGCCGGGCAGCATCATGCGAGCCAGTCGGCCGGTGGTATTCATGTCAGTGACAAATGTCCGCAGATTGCGGTTGTTAACGCCAATCAGGGTGCAGTCTGTGGCCAGGGCCTTTTCCATCTCTGCTTCATCATGAACCTCAAGCAGTACGTCCAGATGGATTTCTTTTGCTGCCTCATGGAAGTCTCGCAGCTGTTCCTGATCAAGAATAGACGCAATGAGCAGAATAGCATCGGCGCCTGCTGCTCTGGCTTCATAAATCTGGAATGGATCGCAGATAAAATCTTTGCGCAGCAGCGGCAGAGACACCGCCTCACGAATCAATCCAAGATAGCGGAGGTGGCCCAGAAAAAACGTTTCGTCAGTCAGTACTGACAGGCAGGTGGCACCGTTATTCTGGTATATTTCCGCTATTTCAAGAGGATCAAAGTCCTCGCGGATGACTCCTTTACTTGGGGAACCCTTTTTGACTTCAGCAATAACCGGTGTCCAGTCAGAGGCTACAGCTTCACGGAGATGCCGCTCAAAACCGCGGGGCACATCCTCCAGATCATTAATGCGGGTCTTAAGTTCGCTGATCGATGCGGCGGCTTTTGCCGAAGCAACTTCCTCCCGTTTGCGGCCTACTATTTTTTTTAAAATATCCGGTGTGGTATCGGTCATATCGTTATTTCCAGGAGTATATGTGATGATTACCGCAGGTTAGTCAGGGCCGCCAGTTTTTCAACCTGCTGCCGGGCACGTCCGGAGTCTATGGCCTCAGCAGCACAGACCATACCTTCTGCCGGTGAGGCCACCCTGCCGGCGGCCAGAAGAGCATAGGCGGCATTCAGGAGCACAATATCCCGTCGGGGGCCCAGTTCCCCAGCCAGTACTGCTTTGACAATCAGGGCATTGTCTGCGGCATTGCCCCCCTTAAGAGCGGACATCAGGCAGCGGGTCAGGCCATGCTGCTCCGGAGTGATACGGGACATTGTCACACCGGCAGGGGTAACTTCAGCAATCACTGTTTCACCGGTCACCGTGATTTCATCCATACCATCAAGTCCATGGACCACGAAACCATGCCTGCAGCCGAGCTTATGTAACACACCGGCCAGTGTTTCCACCAGATCTGCGCGATACACGCCCATAACCTGACAGTCCGCACCGGCCGGATTGGTCAAGGGGCCCAGAATATTGAAAATTGTTCGGATGCCGATTTCACGGCGTGGGCCAATGGCGTGTTTCATCGCACCGTGCAGGGCAGGGGCAAAGAGAAAGCCGATGCCGATCCTGTCGATGCAACCTTCGACAGTTTCAGCCGTAACGTCCAGATTGATGCCGAGACTTTCCAGTACGTCGGCACTGCCGCAGGAAGAGGAGACCGAGCGGTTGCCATGTTTGGCGACTTTTACTCCGCAGGCTGATACCACAAAAGCAACTGTGGTGGAGACGTTAAAGGTATTGGTGCCGTCTCCTCCGGTACCGACAACGTCCAGAATGGTCTCTCTATCGATATTGATCTCGTCACGGTCGATATCCAGCACTCCACGACCGACCCGGACCGGTGTGGCACGCTCCCGCATAACCCGCGCCGCGCCGGTGATTTCCTCGATGGTTTCCCCTTTCATACGTAGCGCCGTAATAAAGGCGCCGATCTGGGCAGCAGTACATTCACCAGACATAATCTGGTTCATGACCTCTATCATCTCGCCTTCGGTAAGATTCTCGTGCTCAACGATTTTGGCGATAGCTTTTTTTATCATGTCCGTACCTCCATATGAAAAAAGGGGATGTTGCCATCCCCTCGCTGGTGCAGCGCATGCATGGCAATTAAACCCCTTCTTTGATCTTGCGAATAGCTTCACGGATCATCTGTTCGGCCAGATCGGGTACAACTTCCCAGACAATGCGCTCAATTACTTCTTTTGATACCGTTGAAAGAGCGGCTTTCAGTTGTTCCTCAGTAATAAGACCGGCAGGCGGAGGGACAGCATCAGAAGCTAAAATTTCAGCTTCGGCCAACACATCAGCGGATGGAGATACTTCCATATCATCTTCAAAAACAATGTCACCGAATTCAGATTCAACAGCCTGTTCCACGTCAGGAACCAGCGGGGACCTGTCAGGGGCCGGTACTTTGTTTTGAACATTGTTTTCTTCTGTAATTATGTCAAAAAAATCAGGTTCCAGAGTGTCAGCAGCCTCAAGCGGGTCATCCACAGATGGAGTAAAAGCGCCCCAGATATCAGCTGGTGCTGCACTCTGCGCAAATGGAGACTGTTCCTGAGCTAAAGCGGGTGAGGCTGAAAACTGCTCGGGGAATACGCTCCGCAGTGCAGGTTCGGCAGGTTGAAACCGGTGTTGACTCTGTGCCAGGAGCTCTTTCACCGTGTTAATGATCTGCTGCGATTCAAACGGTTTGGTGATAAATGTATCAATACCGCTTCGTTTTGCTTTTTCCTCATCAAACGGTTCAAAAGACCCGGTCAGTAACACTATCGGCGTACCGGCAAGTGAGGGTGTCGAACGCACCGATTCAGCAACCTCATACCCTGTCAACCCGGGCATCTGGGTGTCAATGAGCAGAATATCCGGGTTGATTTCACGCGCTTTAGTAACGGCATCATTTCCATTATCAACAATTGTCAGAGAGTAATCATCGCCACCGAATATAATGCTGATTACTTTCTGGATGGTTATACTGTCATCGGCGACCAGCATTTTTATGCTCATCCAATTCTCCCCTGCATGTTGATACGAAAGAGTAACCCTGCCGGTGACAACTAACACAGGCGTTATAACGTGTCAAGGCATTAGCGTTTCAAGGGTTTTTCCCCTCATTGATAAGTTCAGCATCTATTCTCGGGGTTGAAAATATTGAAACCGCCAGCGTCGAAATATCACTTCGAAGTTGATTGAACTGCCGGATATTTGCATAGTCGAGGCGTACTGTCAGCAGAATGACATACAGGTCCTGCTCCGGGTCAATCCAGATGGATGATCCGCTGTACCCGGTGTGCCCGAAGGACATGTCAGAAAAATAGCTGCCGCGCGGTGACGAAAACGGAGAGTGTATATCCCACCCCAGGCCCCTGATGATTTTGCCGTTACTCGAAAAATAGGGTGAGGTCATCTGTGCAATGACACGCTCCGTAAAAACTTCTCCGCCGCTGTACTTGCCGCGATTAAGAATCATGGCCGCATACCTGTTTAAATCGCTGGCGGTGCTGAACAACCCGGCATGCCCTGATACCCCGCCAAGACGCCGTGCATTCATATCCTGGACCACACCGGCCCTGAGAACCTTGTTCAGACCAGTTGTTGGGGCAATTGCCGAGTGATCGGATTGCGGCAGGAAACCGGTTTCTGCCATGCCGATTGGAGCGTATATGTACTCTGCACAGAATTTGTCCAATGGCATCCGGGCGGCACGTTTAACCAACTCCCCCAGTAGTATGAAATTGATGTCAGCGTACCGGAACCGGCTGCCGGGGAGGGCACCATTATTCTGTACAATTGCTTTTTCAATCAGGGATCTCAAAGGATCGTCAGTCGGTAATTCAATATCATCCAGACCGGAAGTGTGCGTCAACAGATTGAGAATGGTAATTTCATCTCTGTCTGTATCTTCAAATTCCGGAAACCAGCGGGTAAGTGGATCAAGCAGGCTGATTTTCCCCTGCTCCAGCAGTTTCATAATAGCTGGTGCGGTAGCAATAACCTTGGTGAGTGAAGCTGTATCAAAAAGGGTTCGTTCGGAAAACAGTTGAGAGCCGGCTTCTGGATACAGGCTGCCTTGGGACGTGCCGTAGAGCTGCCCGGCATGATTGCCTATGGCCACAACTCCGCCGGAAATCAGGCCGCGCCGTACGGCGTTTTCCAGCAATACATCTATGGATACGGCCCGGCCGGCATCCATCAGGTCATCAGCAGCCCACAGGGTGGTCGGAAGCAGCATGAGTACGGTAATAATAATGGTGGTAAAAGTCACAAATCCGCTCGATTAAACGTACTGGTAAGAAAAAAAGCCTCCGCTTACGGAGGCTCAAGATGTAAACGTATTCCTGCTGGCTTCAGGAGCGGTAGTCTGCGTTGATACTGACGTATTCATGTGTGAGATCGGAAGTATACACCGTGGCTGAAGAATTTCCGATTCCCAGATGTACCGATACGGTAAACTCTTTTTGCTTGAGAACTGATGTACCGCGGATTTCAGCATCCCCACCGGCATAAATTCCGTTTCTGGCCATACAGACATCATCAAA
>CAIOXL010000142.1 GCA_903862245.1 uncultured Geobacteraceae bacterium
GAAGGTAAGACAAAGACCATGCTGATTGAAGAAACAAAAAAGGCACCTCCGGGGAGATGCCTCTGGTTTGATGCTTTTGGTTTGGTTTTAAATTACCGCGCAGCGGTTTAGTTCAACATGTTACTGCATAAGAAAAAACTTGCTGAGATGGTAACTGAGATAACAAAAGGACAGCTGCTGGTAATGCAACTCGGGCGTTTGAAAGATCAAAGGTACATATACGCCGGCCCAGGTATCCATGGCAAAAATGAACAATGTCAATATTGCCATATAAATTGCCCGAACCGCCCGAACCATTTAGGGGCAAACAACATAATGGGTGAGTATCCGATCATGCGCCACGCCAATAATCTTGAGGCTGTCTTTACCAATGAAGGCACCCACGACATGCATCTCTTGGTAATCGGCCAGGAAGTGACCGGAATTGCGGCTTACCGGGGTTAATAATCGAAGAGAACCGTATGAACGTGGTTATGAAAACTACTGACGGTACTGATAAGGATCTGGCAGCATGTTGATAAAACTAGTTTCGATCCACCCCTGCCCTTCTCCGCAATCGATTCCTTTAGCCGGCGCCTTTCTCAAGGCGTATGCGCACGGTTGTAGTGTCTCTATCGATCTGGTCGATTTCTTTTTAGTGGACAGTGCTGCAACGTGCGCTGCAAAGCTCGTTGAATCCCTTCCTACTGCCGTCGGGTTTTCAGTATACGTCTGGAATTATACCCTTATTTGTGAAATAGCTTCTGAACTTAAGCGCGCTTTTCCCACAATTAAACTTTTCTGCGGCGGGCCTGAAGTCACCGCCTCCACGGAATCTGTTTTGAAAAGGGGTATTTTTGATTTTGTTATAGTCGGCGAAGGAGAAGTCCCTTTTTTATCGCTCTGCCAATCCCTGTCTGGTGGCGGAGAATATTCAGATATACCGGGCATACTGTTGCCCGGTTCCACTTTGGTGCCTGCCCCTCCCCCCCTTAAGGATCTTGACGTAATACCCTCACCCTATCTGACCGGGGTGATTGATACGCACATCAGTACCGGTATTCTCTGGCAGTTATCCCGCGGATGCAGCTTTACCTGTGATTTTTGTTTTGACTCGCGGGGAATACATGGTGTCCGTCATTTTTCGCTCAATAGATTGGAAGCGGAACTGCTTCATTTTGCTGCATCGGCGGTAACCCAGGTTTTTGTGCTCGATTCAACATTCAACCTTGATAAGGTGCGTGCAAAAAACATACTGCGAATGATACGGAAGAGTGCTCCTGATATTCATTTTCATTTCGAAGTCCGCAGCGAATTTATTGATCGTGATATGGCTGCTCTCTTTGCCCAGATTGCCTGTTCACTGCAAATCGGACTCCAGAGTGCTGATCGGGAGGTCCTGAAACTGGTCGGTCGATCGTTTAATAAAGCGGATTTTACCGCTAAAATCGGGCTTCTGAATGAAAGCGGAGCGGTTTTCGGCTTTGACCTGATTTACGGGCTGCCCGGTGACACTCTTAATGGATTTTGCCATACGTTAGACTATGCGCTATCGCTGTATCCGAATCATCTTGATATTTTCCCGCTTTCTATTCTTCCCGGCACCCGCCTGGCGTCTCGCGGCGCGGTTCTCGGCATGCAGTGGGACGCCAACCCTCCCTACATCCTTGAATCAACAGATACATTCAGCCCCGGTGACATGGCCGCTGCTGCTGATCTGGCGACAGCGTGCGACATATTTTATACTCGAGGAAAAGCTGTCGCCTGGTTTAATGCGATAATACACGCTCTCGGGATGAAACCATCGGCCGTATTGCAGAACTTCAGCCAGTGGCTGATTACTCACCGGGGGCGTACTGTCAAAGAAACCGATTTCTCTGATGATGAAATATGGGAGTTACAGCAGAATTTTCTAAAGCATCTTTTCAAGCCGAACAGTGTTCGACGTTTTCTTCCGCTTGTGCTTGATCTGGTAACTTACCACCACCATTATGCCGAGGTCTTGCTGGCACCTTTATCGCCACATGCTGTCACGGGCAGCGCCCGGCTCACTGTTGCACCATCAGCCCGGTTGGTCGGTTTCACGTATGACATAGAGGAACTGCTTGAATACGGAGAGCCGCAAATCCCCTGGATGTTTGAAAATATCCGGCAGTCTGGCTCACACGTGGTAATCTACCGTAATGATGGCATGGTCTGCACCGAATCGCTTGCCAACGAATATGTACTCCTCCTGAAACATATCCAGGATGGAAACGTCATGCCCCCCGAAACCGGCACCGGTCTTACTGTAGACGAAGCGAATGAATTTATTGTCTTTGCCCTGCTGGAAGGAATCATTGTTACTACCTGAAAACTTCATATTCCGCCTTTTCATACTTACGTAGCATATTTCGAAAGAGGTTGCTTTTTCATAAATATTTTAGTATAAATCTCTCCTTTAGCGCGTAGTCATCTCATTTGCTCGCATTTTGAAAGGTGTTGGTTCGCCATGTACGATAAAATTAAAATCTTTTCCGGCAACTCTAATCCTGATCTAGCCCTGAAAATTTGTGAATGTCTTGGTGTGCCTCTTGGCGCTGCACGGGTACGTCGTTTCTCTGATGGCGAAGTTATGGTCGAGATCGGCGAAAATGTCCGTGGCCGGGATGTGTACGTTGTCCAGTCGACCTGTGCACCGACCAATGACAACCTGATGGAGCTGCTGGTTATCACAGATGCCTTGAAGCGAGCATCTGCAGCCACCATAACCGCTGTCATCCCGTATTATGGGTACGCCCGCCAGGATCGTAAGGCGGCACCTCGTACGCCTATTACCGCTAAACTGGTTGCAGATCTGATAACAACTGCCGGTGTCAACCGGGTCGTTACAATTGACCTTCATGCCGGCCAGATTCAGGGGTTTTTCAATATCCCTGTTGATAATCTGTACGCAGCTCCGGTAATTCTCAATTATCTGAAAGACCGCTTCAGCGGTGAGCAGGTAGTTATGGTGTCTCCTGATGCCGGTGGCACTGAGAGAGCCCGCGCTTTTGCCAAACGCCTTCAGTATTCCCTCGCCGTTATCGACAAGCGCCGTACCGGTCCTAACGTTGCTGAAGTAATGCACCTGATTGGTGATGTCCGTGATAAGATTGCCATTATTCTTGATGATATGATTGATACTGCCGGCACACTGACCCAGGCAGCCAAGGCACTTAAAGCCAACGGCGCCAAAGCCATTTATGCTTGTGCAACTCATGGCGTGCTGTCCGGCCCCGCCATCGAACGTATAAATGCATCGGATATTGAAGAAGTTGTTTTAACTGATACAATACCTGGTAGTTGCAGTGGTATCGTCACCACAAAGATCAGAATGCTGTCTGTTGCAGACCTGTTGGCCGAAGCAATCAGGCGTATTCATGAAGATGAATCTGTCAGCTCATTATTTGTTTAGTACTAAACAGTTGATTATGAATAGGACAGGGTTACCCTGTCACTACACGTGGAGGAACGTATGCAACAGAAACAAATGAATATTGAACTACGCACAAAAACAGGTACCGGCGTCAGCCGTAGACTCCGCAACGAGGGTATGGTACCGGGTGTTGTTTATGGCAAGGGACTTGATCCGGTAACGGTAAGTATAAAAAGTCGCGATCTGCAGGATGCCATTTCCGGCGCCGGCGGGCAGAATAACCTGATCACCTTGGTCGGCGGCGGAAGCCTTGACCAGAATATTGCAATCGTTGTGGATATTCAGCGTGATCCGATCAAGCGCACGTTCAAACATGTTGACCTGCACCGTATCAACCCGAATGAAAAGATCCGGATTACGGTTCCTGTTTCTTTGAAAGGTACTGCGGCTGGCGTAAAGGAAGGTGGTCTCCTTGACCTGGCTCACCACGAACTGCACATTGAGTGTCTGCCGGGCAATATTCCCGACAGCATTACCATCGATGTAACTGATCTTAAAATAGCCCATTCAATTCATGTCAGCGAAATTCTGCTTCCCGCAGGAATCACTATTCTTGACCAGCCCAAGATTCCTGTTGTCAGCGTACTTGGCAGAGCCAAGGAAGATGTTCCGGCTGCCGAATAGTCAGAAGCTGAATTGAGTATGAGTACCTATATAATTGCGGGGCTGGGCAATCCCGGCCCCTCTTATCAATGGACCCGCCATAATGCGGGTTTTCTTTTTTTGGATCGTCTCGCACACCAGAATACTATTTCTATTACGAAGAAATCATTCTCCGGATATTCAGGAGAATGGAGTTTTGCCGGTCATCGCCTGATACTGCTTAAACCTCAAACGTTTATGAATCTGTCAGGCAACTCCGTCATGCAGTCTCTCCAATTTCATAAGCTGCCGACTTCGAACCTGATTGTGGTGCATGATGACCTTGACCTCCCCTACGGCACGGTGCGTTTCAAACAGGGAGGGGGACATGGTGGGCACAACGGTTTGCGTTCAATAATGGAACAACTGGGCAGGAGCGATTTTATTCGCCTGCGTATAGGAATAGGAAAGCCGCTCCATGGCGATACAACTAACCACGTGCTTGGAAAGATTCCACCTGACCAGATGGAACAACTCCCCCGTATTCTTGACGGCGCCGTGGAAATGTTTGAAGTAATGCTTTCAGAAGGTCTACTCAAGTCGATGAGTTTATTCAATAATAAGAATTTTCTGGAAGGATAGGTTATGGGTTTTAACTGCGGAATTGTCGGGTTGCCGAATGTTGGAAAATCTACCATCTTTAATGCTCTCACCTCAGCCGGAGCCGAGTCGGCAAATTATCCATTTTGCACCATTGAGCCGAACATCGGGATTGTACAGGTACCGGATCCCCGGATGGACCAGCTGTCCGCTATTGTCAAACCGCAGAAAATACAGCCGACTACGATCGAATTTGTTGATATCGCCGGTCTTGTCAAGGGCGCCAGTCAGGGAGAAGGCCTGGGTAACCAGTTTCTGGGTCACATCCGCAGTGTTGACGCAATTGTTCACGTTGTTCGCTGTTTTGATGATGATAATATTGTGCATGTGAATGGCCGGGTGTCTCCGGCTGATGATATCGAAGTTATCAATACCGAGCTTGCTCTGGCGGACCTTGACACCATTGAGAAAAAACTCCAGCGTGCTGAAAAAATGGCACGCAGCGGTGACAAAAAGGCAAAGGATGAGGTTGATTTTTATCTGCGGGTACAGGCGTTACTGGAGCAGGTGAAAAAGCTTCAAGGTATTGCCCAGAATGAAGATGAAAGAATATGGATGCGTGATCTGCATCTTCTGACGGACAAGCCGGTGCTTTACGTGGCAAATGTGGCTGAAGACGACCTTGAAGGAAAGCACCCGAATGTTGCCACGGTCCATAAAATAGCCGCTTCTGAAGGTGCAGGCGTCGTAGTGATCTGCGGCCGGCTTGAGGCGGAGATTGCTGAACTTGACGGTTCGGAGAAACAGGCTTTTCTCGATGATATGGGACTGGAGGAAGCGGGCCTTGATCGACTCATTCGAAACGGGTATGCCTTGCTCGGCCTGATCACCTATTTCACCGCCGGTGTCAAGGAGGTCC
The DNA here is from genome assembly GCA_903862245.1 of uncultured Geobacteraceae bacterium. Taxonomy (GTDB): domain Bacteria; phylum Desulfobacterota; class Desulfuromonadia; order Geobacterales; family Pseudopelobacteraceae; genus JACRCG01. The sequence goes on from CAIOXL010000142.1 coordinate 5,538, forward strand.
GTGCCTGGACAATCGTTAACAATACCAAAGCTCCGCAGGCAGCTGGCGTTATTCATACCGATTTTGAAAAGGGGTTTATTCGTGCTGAAGTAATCGGATTTAATGATTTTATAGCCTGCCAAGGTGAGGCCGGTGCCAAAGAAAAAGGGCTGATGCGACTGGAAGGAAAAGAATATGTTGTCAAAGATGGTGATGTCATGCATTTCCGGTTCAATGTATAACCCGATTTCACCGATTTACCCGGGCAACATCTTAGAGGCGTATGGCAAATTTTGATGATGTGTGCTATGTATAGCCCGTTTTTTACATATTTAATTTTTTGGAGATAATCAAAATGTTCAGTTCCCTAATAAAGAAATTTATCGGCAGCAAGAATGAACGTGAACTAAAAAAAATGTGGCCGATTGTAGGGAAAATAAATGCCCTTGAAGCATCAGTATCTGCTTTGTCAGACGAACAGCTGACCGGTAAAACCGGTGAATTCAAGGAACGTTTTGCGCGAGGGGAAGCTTTAGATGCATTGCTCCCTGAAGCTTTTGCCGTCTGCCGTGAAGCGGGCAAACGCGTTCTTGGCATGCGTCATTTTGACGTCCAGCTGATCGGCGGTATGGTACTGCATTCCGGTAAAATCGCTGAAATGAAGACCGGAGAGGGTAAAACCCTAGTTGCCACCCTCCCCGCCTACCTTAATGCAATTTCCGGCAAAGGTGTTCACGTTGTTACGGTCAACGATTATCTGGCAAAACGTGACTCAGAGTGGATGGGCCGGCTGTATAACTTTCTTGGTCTGTCGGTGGGTATAATCGTTCACGGCATAGAAGATGACCAGCGTCGAATCAACTATGCTGCCGATATCACCTATGGAACCAACAACGAGTTCGGCTTTGATTATCTGCGGGATAACATGAAATTTGATCTGGGTGACTACGTGCAGCGCGGTTTCAACTATGCCGTCGTTGATGAAGTTGACTCGATTCTGATCGATGAAGCCCGTACCCCGCTCATTATTTCAGGCCCGACGGAAGATTCCACTGACAAGTACTATATTATCAACGCGATCATCCCCAAACTGCAAAAAGGGGAAGTTATCGAGGTTGAAGCGAATACCCTTTCCGGAAAACGCAAACAATATACCGGTGATTTCACCATTGACGAAAAAGCGAAAAGTGCTGCTCTGACCGAACAGGGAGTACTAAAAGTAGAGAAACTTTTAAAGGTCGACAACCTGTATGACCCCCGTAACATAGAAATTCTCCACCATGTTAATCAGGCGCTGCGTGCCCACGCCATGTACAAGCTCGATGTGGATTACGTGGTAAAAGATGGCGAAGTTCTGATCGTTGACGAGTTCACCGGTCGTCTAATGCCCGGTCGTCGCTGGTCTGATGGCCTTCACCAGGCGATTGAAGCAAAGGAGGGGGTCAAAATTGAAAATGAGAACCAGACCCTGGCAACAATCACCTTCCAGAACTATTTCCGTATGTATGCCAAACTGTCCGGAATGACCGGTACTGCCGATACTGAAGCGGAGGAATTTCACAAGATCTACAAGCTTGATGTTTCTGTTATACCGACCAACCGACCGCTTGTACGTCCGGATTTTCCTGATGTCATTTACAAAACCGAAATGGAGAAATTCAAAGCGGTTATCGAAGACATCAAAGAGCATTATGCCGCCGGTCAGCCGTGCCTCGTGGGTACCATCTCCATTGAAAAATCAGAAGTTTTGGCGGAACTGCTGAAACGCCAGGGGGTTCCCCATAATGTACTGAATGCCAAGCAGCATGAGCGTGAAGCGGAGATTGTCTCTCAGGCCGGACGCAAGGGGGCGATAACTATCGCTACCAACATGGCTGGTCGTGGAACCGACATCGTACTTGGCGGCAACCCGGACGCCCTGGCAAAACAGTGGCGACGTGGCAACCCTGAAGCAACTGATGAAGAGTATGAGGTGATTCTTTCGAAATATAAGGCCGAATGCCTGGCGGAACATGAAGAAGTGATAAAACTGGGCGGTCTCCATATTCTCGGCACCGAACGGCACGAATCACGCCGAATCGACAATCAGTTGCGCGGGCGCTCCGGTCGTCAGGGTGACCCCGGTTCATCAAAGTTTTACCTGTCACTTGAAGATGACCTGCTGAGAATTTTCGGCTCTGAGCGTGTTTCCAAAATTATGGATCTGCTCAAAATCGAGGAGGGTGAGGCGATTACTCACGGCATGATCTCCCGGTCGATAGAAAATGCCCAGAAAAAAGTGGAAGCTCACAACTTTGATATCCGCAAGCATCTGATCGAGTACGATGACGTCATGAACAAGCAGCGTGAAGTAATTTACAGTCAGCGCCGCGAGATTCTTGGCGGTCAGGATGTTCGTGAAAGTTTCATGGAAATGCTTGATGAAACGATTGAAGAAGTTACGGCTGCCTTTGCCGTTGACAAGGTTTCTCCCCACGAATGGGACTGGGAGGGGATAAGCGACTGCGTATATAAATATTTCAACCTTCAGCTTGATCTGCCCAAAGAAGCGTTAAGTCGGCTGACCCCGGTTAATTTCCATGACACTCTCAGGGAGCAGGCACACGCCATCTTTACCGGTCGGGTTAGCGAGATGGGTGATGAGCTTATGGATCACCTGATCAAAGTTATGATGCTGCAGGCCATCGACACCCACTGGAAAGACCACCTTTTGAATATTGATCACCTGAAAGAGGGAATCGGACTACGCGGTTACGGGCAGAAAGACCCCAAACAGGAATATAAAAAAGAGGCCTACAACCTGTTTATGGAATTGATGGTTCGTATCCGTGAAGAGGTTGTTGAACGTGTGTACTGGGTACAGATAAATCATGACGGCGAAGAGATCGAAGAGATAGAAGAAGAACAGCGTAGTAAAAAACTTGTGTTCAATCTGGGCGGTGGTGAAGAACGTCCCCATGAGCCGGCCAAGAGCCAGAAAGTTGCTGGTCGCAACGACACTTGCCCGTGCGGCAGCGGGAAAAAATATAAAAAGTGTTGCGGTAAGTAGATGTTACAGGAGGTCATCCCGATGAATATTACGGGTTTTCAGTTTTCGACTGTTGAAGCTGCTATAAAAAAACCGGGACGCAAGGACCTGGCGTTAATCTATTCCGAAGTACCTGCAGCAGCAGTTGCCGTATTTACCACAAGCAGTGTCAAAGCAGCCCCGGTGCTCGTGTCACAGGAGCATATTACCAGCGGGTCTGCCCAGGCTCTGGTTGTCAACAGCGGCAATGCCAATGCCTGCACCGGCGAACTGGGGATGGCGGTGGCTCGGGAGACCGTACACCTGGTTGCACATGGTCTCGGCATAGAAGATTCCGCAGTTCAGATCTGTTCAACCGGAGTAATCGGTGTGCAGATGCCGATGGATCGTATCAGCGCTGCTATTCCGGCAGCACTTACGGGTCTTTCTTCCGGTACACTGGAAGACGTGGCCCAGGCAATCATGACCACCGACACTTTTCAAAAGATGGAGGTCAGGACGGGACAGGCCGGCGGCATCAGCTACACGGTAGCGGGCATTGCCAAGGGTGCCGGAATGATCATGCCCAACATGGCCACCATGCTTTCCTTTATCATTACCGATGCCGCCGTTGAACCGGGTTTTCTTGCCGATTCATTCCGCCAGGCGGTTGCCTGTTCGTTCAATGCCATAACCGTAGATGGTGATACGTCTACCAATGACACCTGCCTGCTCATGGCCAACGGCATGTCCGGAAATCCACTCATTACCGAGGGCTCCCCGGAAGGAAACTCCTTTGAGGCCGTTCTCAATGAGGTTCTGCTTTCGTTGGCCAAGCAGATTGTCAGAGACGGTGAAGGTGCGACAAAATTCGTTGAAATACGGGTCAACGGAGCCAGAGATGATTCCGATGCAAAGCGGGCCGCCATGGCGATCGCCAATTCAAGCCTCGTTAAAACAGCCTTTTTTGGACAGGATGCCAACTGGGGCCGCATCTTTGCTGCCGTAGGGTATTCAGGTGCTGAGGTTGATCAATCGTTGATGTCAC